>JANXTT010000021.1 GCA_025352225.1 Mucilaginibacter sp.
ACGAGCCGGATACTCGGGCAATACGGCTTTGAATGGCTCGCTGATGTCGATACCCAAAATAAAGCTCTACCTGCAGCAACGCACCGCCGAAGTAGCCCAACAGGTGCAGGTAAACCACCAGATGATACTGGCCGAACTGGCTAAAATAGCTTTTGGCAATATGGGCAACTACTTTGCGCCCGATGGCCGGATGAAACCCATGGATAAGCTAACCACCGATGAAAAGGCGGCTTTAGGAACCATAACGGTTAAAGAAACCAATGCCGGTAAGGATACCGCAAGTGTTACCACCCGCATAAAGCTGAACAACAAAATGGCGGCATTAGATAAACTAGCCAAACATTTAAAGTTTTACGACGCGGCTGCCCCGCAACCCGAAGTGGTTTATGTGTACGTGGATAAAGATAACCTGGACGATTATGACCGTTTTGACGATGACTCGTTTGATGAGGATGATTATGATGAGGAAGACGATTATGAGGAAGAAGATTATGAGGAAGACGTATTTGATGCTGATGAGGCGGATGAAGAGCCTGAAGCTGCCCCAGAAGTTGAACAGGCCGTTATGGTTGACAGGGCGAAGGAGATTAATGCCATAGTTGAAGCGATGAAAAAGGAAAAGGAGGAGAACCAACTTAAAGCTGAACCGGTTAAGCCGGTAAGTTCGGCTCCGCCGCTTTTTGGGATATATAAACAAGAGCGGCAAAGGGGCCCCGGCGGCGGGTTATACGGCCGGAAGTTTAATTGTTATAGTAGTTAGTATCAAGTAGCAAGACATTGAATGTTGTTGAGTAGAAGTAGTAATTTTTAATTTAATTTTTGTTTTAAAAGGACTGTCATGCTGAGCTTGTCGAAGCATGGTGTATATGGCCTTTGCGCTCCGTTCTTCGACAAGCTCAGAATGACAGCCTGCGCACTTTTTACTTTTAGCTTTTTACTTTTAACTTTTTTGGCTTTTGCGCTCCGTTCTTCGACAAGCTCAGAATGACAGCCTGCGCACTTTTTACTTTTAGCTTTTTACTTTTAGCTTTTTTGGCCTTTGCCCACCAACCCGGCAGAACCACGGGCTGCTCATCTTTTGCCGCATTCGCGCTCATGGCCGTTGCTTCAGGCAAAATCTGAAAGGCCCTTCCTGCCGCACCGGGCCTGCATGTTCTGTCGGCTTTTTGCCGAAGCTGATCTGCGCCGGGGAGAAAACAAGAATGGTGTAGTTATTGGTTTAACTTTTTAATTTTGACTTTTGCCTTTTTACTTTCTGCCTCTGCGCTCCGTTCTTCGACAGGCTCAGAATGACAGCCGGCGCACTTTTAGCTTTTGGCTTTCAACTTTTAGCTTTTTAATTTCAGCTTTCAGCTTTTACTGGCAACTCTAAACAATATCTTGATACTTGATACTAGCGACTTGATACTAATTAAAAATACCCATTTTTACCCATGTCCGGTTTTGAAACGATACCTGATACTTGCGACTTGATACTGAATAGCGCTGGAATATCCCAGAATGCATTATATTTTCAAACCACTTCGGCAACTACAAAAGTACTGCCTCCCACAAAAACCAGATCGTTTATGGTTGCGGCGTTTTTTGCAGCCCTCAAAGCAGCGGCAACATCGGTGTAAGCATCACCATACAAGGCAAAACTTTCGGCTTTATCCTTTAACGTTTCAGCGTCTAACCCCCGCGGAATATCTGGTTTACAGAAATAGTAGGTAGCGTTATGTGGTAGCATGCTGAGTATCTGGTTAATGTCTTTATCGTTAACCATGCCTATCACAAAATGGAGTTGTGCAAATGTGGTGCCGGCTATGTTTTTTAATACCTCGGCAATGCCTTCGGGATTATGGCCGGTATCGCATATCACCAATGGGTTATAGCTCAAAATATCCCAACGGCCACGCAATCCCGTAAGGGCTTTAACGTTGGTAAGAGCGGTTTCAATTTGCTGGTGATCTATGCTGTAGCCTTGTAGTTTTAGCTCATCCAGGGTGGTTAAAACCGTCTTAACGTTCTTTATCTGATAGGTGCCTATAAGGTCGAGCTTTAAAGTGTGGGTTTCGGGTTGCGGACTTGTAGTTGTGATGTTTGTAAGGGTTAAGTCTAATTTTCTCCCCATATATTGTCCGCTATCTGCTTTCTGCCCTGCCTCCCATTGTTGTGATGCAAATTTTATCGGAGCGTTTTCCAGGGTTGCTTTGGCGATAAAAACTTCAGCAACTTCGGGTTGGTACTCGCCGATAATAACCGGGATATTTGGTTTAATGATACCCGCCTTTTCGCTAGCTATGAGTTGCAGCGTATCGCCCAGGATATTCATATGGTCCCAACCAATATTGGTGATGATGGAAAGCAGGGGGATAATAATATTTGTGGAGTCTAATCTGCCGCCAAGGCCAACCTCTACAATGGCTATATCCACTTTTTGTTGAGCAAAATAGTCAAATGCCAGGGCCACTGTCATTTCAAAGAACGAAGGTTTGATGGCTTCAAAATCATTAAGGTGCTGCTGTACAAACTCAACTACGGTTTGTTCCGTAATCATTTCGCCATTAACACGGATGCGCTCCCTAAAATCCAGCAAATGCGGCGAAGTGTATAATCCGGTTTTATAGCCAGCTGTTTGCAATACCGCAGCCAGCATATGTGATGTGGAACCTTTGCCATTTGTACCACCTACATGCACGCTCTTAAATTGCTTTTGCGGGTTACCCAGCTTTTGGCAAAGTGCGATGGTATTGGTGAGATCGCTCTTAAATGCCGACACGCCTACCCTGGTAAACATGGGCAATTGTGTGTAAAGGTATTGAAGGGTTTCGGGGTAGGTCATCTTTTTAACGGCAGAAGCGGTGGTAATAATGGGTTTAATTTAGCCTGCTATGGATTTTTTTGGACGATTGGCTTTAGGTTTTATCCTGTTTGCCAAGCCCTTTAGTTTACTCTAAATACAAAAACTACTGTTCCAATTTGGGTGTCAGGAGCGCTATCAAGTTGGTTCAATTTTGAATTTAATACCGCTTGTTCGCATTTTTGAAGCAGTCCGGAATCACTGATTGTAGTACCACGGGCTCCTGCACGGGCATATATTACGTTGCCGTTTTTGTCTACCCGTATATCAACTACTACCTTGCCTGATCGTCGGTTAGCATCATCAACTGTTGGTTTGCTAATAAAATTACGCTGCGGCATACCAGTTAAATTACCGCCATTGCCAGATCCTGTACCGTCGTAATTATTGGTTAAGGTGGTACCTGTAGTTTTGCCCTGGTTGCCGGGTTTATTGGTTGTTCCGTCACCCTCGCCAGCTCCTGTGGTGGGCTTGCCTTTGTAAAGTGCGTTTTGGTTAATTGTAGGTTTGCTATGGTTTTTTTGAGCGGTGGTTGCTACAGTATTGCTTTGCTTGTTATCATTATTGGTAACCACGGGTGCATCTTCGTTATTTTGGGTAACTATCTTTTTATCACTCGTTTCTGATGTTACCTTTTCGGTAGCAGGGGTGTTGGTTACTTTATCGGGTTTGGTTTTATTGGCTTTTTCTGCTTGCGACGGGTCTTCGATACTCATATAATCGCTACCCATACCTTCGTCGGTGGTGCCATAGTTCACCAGTATGCCTCCGGTGCCGTCTTCTTGCTTTGCAGGCAGGCTAAATTTTATAAGGAAGCAAAAAGCAAATAGCACCGCTAATATAACCGCGGTAGCCACAAAGGCTTTGGGGTAGTTGTTTTCTTCCCGGTATTCCATATCTTATTTGGGCTCTGTAGCCAAAACTAATTTAATGTTGAGTTTCTGAGCCGTATCCATTACCTGAACTACATTTTGTATAGCTACTGTACGGTCCACATACAAAACGATGGTTAGCTCGGTAGCTAGTTTTTTGTAGGGTGTTAAAACGGCGTTAAGGTCTTCAACCTTCACCTCTTTTTTGTCTACAAAATATTGCAGGTTTTTATTTATAGATACGATAATGGTTTTTTTAGAAACCGATTGCCCCGATGATGATTTAGGCAGCATCAGCTTAATCACATTGGGGTTAGTAACTGTTGACGCGATTAAAAAGAACAACAGCAGAAAGAACATGATGTCGTTCATCGCTGAAGTATGAACCTCTGCCGTTGCACGGCTATGTCTCTTTTTTAAGTTCATTATTTACTGGGTTCTTCTAAAAGGTCAATAAATTCAATGGCGTCGGTTTCCAGTTTTAATATCACCTTGTCAACCATAATGTTTAAAACATTATAGAGTACATAGGCAATAATACCAACAAGCAAACCAGCCGCGGAGGTTACCATTTTCACATATAATCCGCCCGAAATAACACCCATACTAATATTGTCGGTTTTTGATATATCATAAAATATTTTGATAACCCCGGCAATAGTTCCCAGGAAACCAAACATGGGTGCAATACCTGCTACGATCCCCAATATGGCTATGTTCTTCTCCAACTTTGATACTTCCAGCTTGCCAATGTTCTCAATAGCTCCTTCTATATCTTTTATTGGGCGGCCAATACGCAGCAGCCCTTTTTGCAGCATACGGCCAAGCGGGGAGTTGCTGTTTCTGCAAATCGCTATAGCGGAATCCAGTTTACCATCAATCATGAGTGACCGTACCTGCACCATTAAGCTCGATTCATCTTTTGATGCTTTACGGATTGTGAAATATCGTTCAAAGAAAATAACTAATCCCAATACTGCCAATATCGCAATCGGGATCATTACCCAACCACCTTTAATTAGCAGGTCGCCAAAACGAAGTTCACTATCAGGCAAAGGTGTGGTTTGTGCAACTTTGCTTATCGTATCAATCACTTTTTTTGCTGTATCGGTTACTTGAAGTAATAACATCATTGTTTTTTATAAGGATATGTTTCTAGTTTAATGCCCGGAGAGCGGAATTTTTTCCTGTAGATTTTTAAATGAACCTTTGCAGAATCTTTAATCAAATAAGTACCCATAATAACCTGATAGTATAAATTATTATGGCTTTTATGTATATCAGCCTCAACAATGCCATTGTCGGTATATGTTTGTAACTGTCTTTTAGCGCCCGCCATTGTTTTAAATGTGCCTACTACCACCGCAAAAGTATCTGTTGGTATTTCGGGAGGAAGCACCTTTTTTTGCGTTGTCGAATCTAGTTTAACAGGCGTGAGGCCCAGGTCTGTTTGGGTTTTTATTGATTGTTTAATAGAATCGGATATTGATCTTTTTACACTTTTTTCTGGTTTGGGCTTTATTTTAACAACAGGAGTTATAAAACGATCAAATAACGCGGGTTTGTACATGTACACACTAATTAAGCCAATCCCGGCTATTACAATTATTAGCGCAATAATAAGCCAGATATTAATAGGACGAGGAGGTTTTTCGTCTTCTATAACTGCTGGTATTTCTTGTTGAACTGGCGGATTTGCAGGTATATCGCTAAAGCTAAATGGAATTATTTCTTCCGGCTGCTGCCTGTATGGGTTGTTCCGTCTAAGTTTAACTGGTGCTAAACCATAAAATAATTCGTTAACCTCGCTGCGCCGCTTTGGCGTGAAAGTTAATTGGTTTTGACGAATGTTAAATACCCCGATATTACCTAATGGAACATTATCTGTTGTAGCTAATTGCCTGATATTAGAGACAAATTTTTCTATAAAATAGCTTGCTGATGCCTGCGAGATGCGCTTCTCTGTAGATAGAAGCGTCGCCAGCGTATCATCTTCAGGCAATTCATTATCAAATTGAATTTGTATTGAAGGAGGATAAAACTGCTGCTGTTCCTGATTGTAATAACCTTCAACCCGGTTTCTGTAAAAAGAACCCAGCCCCGGAACGTTTATTACACTCCGGTGTTCAAGTTGTTCACAAATAAAAGCTGCTATATCCATGTTGCTTAAAAAGCGATAATTTTTAGTTTATAAATCAGGTTAAAACTTATAACCTAAGCCTCCAAATATATTAAAACCATAGTTAGGATAATACAACCATGTTTGATAATTATTGCTTAATAAATTATTAACCTGGCCAAATATGGAAATCCTGCTGGTTGCTTTATATTCAATGCCTCCGCTTATATCAGCAAATGAACTAAGTGTTACCAACTGGTTATTCCCGGTACGGTCCTGAGTAGTACCTCTAAATAGTAGAGAGCCATTGATGGTGATTTGATTGTTGATATGGATAATTGTACCGGCAGTAAGTTTAAATTTGGGTAAATTCCAGGGTTGTGCTTCTGTAGCTAGCTGGTAGTCTTTAAATTCAACACGGCCAAATATATTTAAGCCGTCCGATGCCTTGTAATCCAGTTCTCCATTAAAGCCGCTTATCCGCGACTTGCCATCATCATAGATCACATTAAAGCGGTTATATCCTTTGGTAAAGTCAAAATTGCTTACAAACAACTGCATATCATTAATACTATTGCGGAAAACAGTTGCTTTGAAGCCTAAACCCGGAGCCAGCATCCCTTTTAACCCAATGCTGATGTCTAATTGATCAACCGAATTTTTGATATTGATGTTTTGTCCGATAAAAGGATTTGTTTCCGAGAAATCACGAACGGATGATTTATTTACGTCGCCACGGGCCTCAGCAAATAAACGTACATATTTGGGGATGATCTGGAATTCTAATTTGGCAGCCGGGAAAATAAAAAACCGGGTAGCGTTTCCAAATTCACTAACAATGTTTATCCCGGCGTCAATTTTGTAGTTATCACCCTGAAATTTGAGGTAAGGGTTGGCTCTGATGATATTGTTATTTATGGAATATAAACTATCGCTAACTGTACTAAAATCTATGGTGCCACTTAAACCTGCATAAAACTGACTAACAGTTTGATTGATAAAGCCTGATAGCACCAGATTATTCTCTTTAGCCTGAAACGCATTGTTAAATGTATAACCGCCAAGCTTTGCTGCATAAATAAATTGATTTTCTTCGTCCTTATAGTTTTTAGCTAATTCAGCCTCGCCCGATAAGGTACTGAAATGTTGTTTATCAACGCTCAACTGTTTCGGCGGGTTCATTTCGTCAAAACCATAAAAATAGATGCTTCGATAGTTATAGTTTACGCGTCCGCTTAAAGTTGATTCTTCTCCAATGTTTTTGCCAAATATACCAGCTTCTTCTTTTGCATAGTTTTGTTTATTTAAGCTACCCTCCTGTGCCAGGTGTTTTAAATACCCGCCAACCTGTAGTGCCTGGTCCCGGCCATTGTCAATATACAATTCGCCATACGTGGTTTTCATGCTGCCTGCACCCGCTTTAATATAATTGTTTTTTAAATCGGCAGCTTGTTCTTTAGGCATATTTACGGCCGGTAATTCGCGGATGTCTGTATTTTGTTGCAGCATTTTATCTAAAATGGCATAACTTATAGGAGCCTTAAACAGCTCTTTATCCTCCAGATCAGGGTTTCGCCTTATTTTAACAGCGTCAGCCAAAACAGGTTTATATGCTGTTGTTACAACAATTTCTTCCGACAAGCCATTGTTTTGCGGATTCACAGGTTTTTTATTCGCTGCTTTTGCGGTATCGCCTAATGCCTTGGCAATGCTGGCAACTTTCTTATTGGGAGATACCGGTTTTTTTACAGCAGCTTTAGTTCCTGTAGCTTTAACCACAGTTTTTTTAGTAGAAGTTTTTTGTTGAGCCTCCGCTATACTAACGCAACACAAAGCTGCAATAATTATGGTGGCGTATATGTATCCTAGTCTCATTGTTTTTTACCCTCCTTAATCTCCTCTTTTTTAATTTCGGGAGCCGTGCTCAAAGTATTAAGCTTTTCTTTAGCCAATGGTAAAATATCATCATCGGCTTTATAATTATCAATAATGCTTTGCAAAGTTGCTTTAGCCTGAAAATCATCTTTTAAGGCTACGTAATTATCCGCAAGCTGGATATACGACTTGGCAACCCAGTAATCATAATTGGGCATTTTATTAATTAAGTCAAAACATGTTTTTTGCGATGCCTTATAATTCTTTTTAAGGTATTCTATCCGGGCTATATTAAATTTGGCTTCTGCCGCGGCTATAGTTTTAGAATTAGCAATTACATCATTCAATTCTTTTATTGCGGATACGGTATCCCCTTTTTGGAGATAAGCCTTGCCGCCATATAAACTCGATTTAAATTTATCTTCTTCGCTGCTTTGTATATTCCCCCTAACCAGGGCAACATATTTAATAGCATCGTCAGCCATTTCCATTTCGGAGTAACAAAGCATTAAGTTGTTTATCGCGAAGTTGTAATCGGCTTTGTATTCAGAATTAGTTTCCAGCCTTTTCAGAAATACAACCGCCTCATTGTATTTTTTCTGATGAATATATATGTTAGACATGCTGATCAGCGATTTTTCAGTATAGGCACTTGTCCAATCGTTCAAAATATAATTGTAATCGCTAATGGCTTCATCTGTACGGTTTAGATTAACCAAGCTTTGCGCACGTATAAATTTAGATTGCTTGTCAAAAATGGCCTTCGGAAATTTATCAAAATAGGCATTCACAGCTGCCACAGTTCCCTGCCAATTGCCCTTTAAGTAAAGATTATTTGCAGCGGTATACATAATACTTTCCTGCTCGGCACCGGTGTAATTGCCAATAGGTGTTGTAGCGGCATAATTAATAAAGGTTTGCGCGTCGCCTTTGTCGGTATATATTTTTTCAATTTGTTTAAGTGCTTGTTTGGCTTCATCGGTTGATGAGTAATCGTGTACAACACGTTTAAATGATTCAACAGCTGCATCATCCTGCCCGCCGGCATTGTACTGTATTAAGCCAATGGTAACCAGCGCGCGTGGTATATAACTGCTATTGGGATATTTTTCTATCATGGCTAACAGATCGGTTTTCGCTTTATCGCCCTCGCCTTTCAGAAAATAGGTATAGGCAATTTCAAAAGCTGCATCGTCAGCATAATTAGAATTCGGAAACTGGCTCAACACACTGTTCATGGTGTTTATTTTGTTGTCCATCTGGCTTTGTAAACCCTGTATCATACCTCGTTGAAACATGGCATAATCTTCGCCCTGGTCATGGTCAGCAATAATGCGGTTATAGTAGTCCATCGCGGTGCCATAGCTTTTCAATACAAAATAGCAATCAGCTAAACGGGTGGTAGCATCCTTAATTGTATTTTTGTCTTTCTCATCGCCAGCCAAAAAATATTCGAAATAAGTGGCTGCTTTTTTATATTGCTCATCGCCAAAGGCTGCATAAGCTAGCGCGTAATTGGCAAAATTATAAACAGGCGTATTTTTAGCTTCCGGCATGTCCAGAAATTTCTGAAAATTCTCTACCGCCTCTTTATACTTGCGAACCTCATACATGGATTCGGCCATCCAATAAGTAGTGAGCGTGGTTATTTTAGGATCAGTAGGGGCACTTAATGAGCGGAGGAACACACCAATTGCGTTTTCAAAGGCCCGTTCATTGTAAAACTCTAATCCGCGGTAATAGGTTACTTTTTGATAAGCTGCTTTGGCACTCGCGCTTTTATTTGGAATAGGTTCCAGTACATCTATAGATTCTTTGTAATTGCGCGAGTTAAGTAATACCTCGGCTAACAGTGTTTTTGCCTCATTTAGTTTAGTTGATCGCGGATAGGTTTTTAAATATAACCTGGTTGCATCCAGTGCCTGCGTGTTAAAATCAAGCTCGTACGATAGTTTGGCGTATTCAAACAATGCATCTTCCTGCAATTGGGGGTCAAAATCGAGCTTTGATGCTACCAGGAATGCATTACGCGCGCTTTGTTTGTTCCCGGTTTTTAAAAAAACGTTGCCTAAGGTATAGTTACCGTTTTGGCTGTAAATATCTTTTTTATCAACCAGTTTCACAAGTTCTTTAATGGCCTTTGGGTAGTTTGCTGTTTTAAAATTAGCATAACCTATCTGGTAGCTATCCTGAGTATTTTGGGTTTTGCCGTGGTCTTTATCTTGAAAATGCGAATAATAAGCCACCGCGTTTACGTAATCTGCTTTAGCAAAAAAGGATGCCGCTATCAAATGCATCATCTCAGTTTCGTATTGCTGTTCAGTAGCATTTATAATGGGAACCGCGTAGTTTATAACATCATCATAACGCTTATCTAAAAAGTAAACAGCGGTTATATAATAAGGGTAGCTGGCTTCGTATTTCTTTGAGTTCTTCAGTTTCTCAAAATTCACCAAAGCCAAACTATAATCTTTATTCAGATAGGCTATGTAAGCAAAGTAATAGGTAGCGTCTTCTTTAAATGGTGATACTTTGTTTTTTACTTCACTAAACAGTAACTGCGCACTTTTATAATTGTTCATGGAGAAATAAGCGTACCCTTTACGAAACTTATATTCTGTGTTGTCGTTTCCGCTTAGTTCGCCGGCCTCTACCTTGTTAAACCAGTTTAAAGCGTCGATGTATTTCCCTTGTTTAAAGTACGATTTACCTACCTGGAAAAATGCCAGCTTAGTTAGCGGGTTTTCGGGGTGCTCCTTAATAAATTTTAAAAGCATGCCTTCTGCATCATCATCGCCAAGCTCCAAGGCGCATAGTGCTTCGTAGTACTGCGCGTTTTCTTTAAGCAGCGATAACCGGGATTCAAACTCCGGTTGATTTGTGGTTTTTGTTTTTGATTTTTCTACAAGCCTGAACTGTTCTGCAGCGGCTGTAAACGCACCTTTATCTAATAAATCGGTAGCGATATGATAAGTGCGGTAAATTTCGAATGATTGATTTTGCTGTGCTTTTACCCTTGCGGTAAATAATATAAGCAGAAATGGTATAATATATTTTGTTTTGACCATAGATAGACTGATAAACAATTGTTGCTAAATTACGCTTAATGTAAAAGTGTATTTAACATAAGTAATTCACAAGTGTTGAAAACCAACTTTTAAACGGGATTGTTTTTGTTGTGGTATGAATGTTGAAAAATTTTTGAATGTTAAAACAATAACCCCGCAAGCCCAACACCAAGCGCATCGGTCGATTCTTGGGCATTGGATAGTACCACAACCGCTATTTTTTTATCGGGGTTAAATGCTACAAAACTGCTGCTGCCATAGGTGCCCCCATTATGGAAATAATGGTCAACATCTTTAATTTTGATGATAAACCAGTTTAAACCCACTTTTTCCTTCTTATTAAAAGTAATATGATGAGTAAGTGCGAATTCTTTAGTCAATGGGCCGTTTGCCTGCATATTGGCTTTAACGTATAGTAGCAAGTCGGTAACCGTGGAATGTAATGCCCCGCAGGCTTTAAGCGCGTCAAAATCCCAGGCAGGGGTTGCCACGCCGTTTTTATTGTAAATAGAAACAAACTTTTGAGATAAAGCCGGGTTCAGGTTTTGAATAGTACTCGTCATACCCAGCGGTTTACATATCACATCGTTAACCATTTGCTCAAAGGTTTTTCCGCTTACTTTTTCTAATATCAAACCCAATAAGCCTACGCCCATGTTGGAGTAAGCTGATACCTCACCCGGAGGAGTTACTAAATTACAATTCTTAAGATAAGCGAAGAGCTGACGTTTATCGTAATTTTTGTAGGGGTTAAGAATTTCCAGATGTGGCTGACTAAAAAGATTTCCGGGCAATGAAGGTAATCCGGAGGTATGGTTGCTTAGCTCGGTTAATATGATTTTTTGCAGATTTTTATTGGCCGCCACCGAATCGGGCAAGTACATGGTTATGGGGTCAGTGAGCTTTAATTTGCCGGCTAAAACATAATAGGCAAGTAACGTAGCTGTGAAGGTTTTGGTGATGGAGCCGATCTCGAATACAGTATTTGCATCGGGTAGTTTCGCATTGCCTTTTGCAGTTTCGCCATAACCATAGGTGCTGATCTGCCCCTTGTTGATGATGCCTACACTCAAACCAACCGTATTAGGTTGCTGGATATACATCCTTATTGCAGAATCTATTCTTTTCTCCAAAGGTGTTTTCAACGGGTTTGATGTCGCCACCAGATTAGCTTTGCCCGCCACATATGGATCGAATATCAGGTAATCAAGTTTGCCCTCACCATCAAGGATTATAGAAAGCTGCAATATTTCTTTTTCAAAAGTTAGTTTATAGTGTGCAGTATTTTTATCAAAACCCGTGAAAGACACTGCGGTTATTTGCCCCGAAGTGAAGATCTGCGCGGTAAAAAAATCAGCGAAGTCTTTGGTACTGATAGCTGCCTGGTATTTTTTAGAAGTTAATGTATGGAGTGCCGGGTTGTTCCGCGCATTGATATAGGTTTTGAGCAGTGCGGCAACCGAGTCGGCTTTGTGTTTGCTTTGCGCGAAGGAAGAAGCGGACGTTACAATGTAAAATAAGCCGATGAGGTATATATGGGAGCGTTTCATCATTGCGTTTGCCCTGCCAGTAAATAAAGTACCGCCATCCGTACTGCTACCCCATTTTCTACCTGGTCAAGTATAATAGATTGCTTGCTGTCGGCCACATCGCTTGTAATTTCGACACCCCGGTTAATAGGGCCGGGATGCATTACCGTGATCTCTTTATCCAGCGAATCCAGTATTTGTTTATTGAGGCCATAAAGCATGGTATATTCCCGTAATGATGGGAAATATTTAATGTCTTGCCGTTCTAGTTGTATGCGCAGCATGTTGGCTACATCGCACCAGTTTAAAGCTTTAATCAGGTTATGCTCAACCTTTACACCCAACGAGCCTATATATTTAGGGATCAGTGTGGTTGGCCCGCATACCATAACTTCGGCACCCAAGTGTTTTAGGCATAATATATTGGATAGTGCAACCCTGGAGTGCAGAATATCGCCAACTATTACTACTTTTTTGCCTGCTACCTCGCCATACTTTTCGCGGATGGAGAAGGCATCTAGCAATGCCTGAGTAGGGTGCTCGTGCGCGCCATCGCCCGCGTTCACAATTTGCGCCTTTACATGTTTTGACAAAAAGATGCCCGCGCCGGCATAGGGATGGCGCATTACCACCATGTCAACCTTCATAGCCAGGATGTTATTAACCGTGTCAATTAACGTTTCGCCCTTGCTTACCGATGATGATGATGCCGCAAAGTTAATTACATCTGCCGAAAGGCGTTTCTCTGCAAGTTCAAATGATAACCGTGTGCGGGTGGAGTTCTCAAAAAAAACATTGGCTATAGTTACATCCCGCAGCGACGGCACTTTTTTTATTGGTCGGTTCAATACATCTTTAAAGGTATCAGCAGTTTCAAATATTAGTTCAATATCCCTTTTATTTAAATCTTTGATCCCTAAAAGATGGCGTGTGCTAAGGCTTTGCATGTGTGTTTATATTTCGAATTTCGGATGTTCGATTTCGGATTTATTTATTAGTGTATTTAATGCTTTCGTTCTGTTATTTCTGTTTTTCAAATTCCGAAATCGAAATTCCGAAGTCCGATATGTTTTACATTCTGTTATTTTTGTTTTTCAAATTACGAAATCGAAATTCCGAAATCCGATATGTTTTACTTTACATCTGATAACAAAACTATCATATCTTCACTATCTGTTTCTTTCCAGCTAACCACAACTTTTTGCGATGCTATTGAATCTACTTCGATGCCTATATAATCTGCTGCTACAGGTAGGTGCCGGGAGTAGCGACGGTCAACCAGTACCAGTAGTTCTACTTTTTCGGGGCGGCCAAAAGCCAGCATGGCGTCCATAGCCGCGCGAATGGTGCGTCCCGTCCATAATACATCGTCCATCAGGATCACTTTTTTCCCTTCCACAATAAAATCAATCCGGGTTTGGTTTGGCACTAACGGCGATCCTGGCCGACGGAAATCATCCCTGAAAAAAGTAATATCAAGGTCGCCTTGTTGTATGGTTTTATCCGGAAGTATCTTGCGTAGTTCTTCGGCTATACGTTTGGCCAGGTAAATACCCCGGGGCTGTATACCAATAATTACAGAATTGGAAAAGTCGTTATGGTTTTCAATTAATTGCCGGCATAAACGCTGAATAGTGATTTGGAACTTTTGACCGTCGAGCAATACTGGGTTGAGCATCGTTAGGTTGATTTAGGCAAAAGTAGGTTTTTTTTATGAAAGTCCATAGCGGTTAGTCTAAAGTCAAAAGGTTTGTCTATTGAATTAGCAAAAAATAGATCCCATAAAAAAAGCCCCGTCTTTTTATGACAGGGCTTTGATAAAATTATTTGAAAAATTATTCAGCTTCTTCTTCCTCTTCAGTAACTTTTTTAGCTGCAGCCGGAGCCGGTGCTTTTTTAGCTTTGTTTTCTGCGCCTTCCATTTGCTCTTTTAATTGAGCCAGAACGCTTAGATCACCTAAAGTTGATTTTTCAACTGATTCTTTTACTTTTTTAACAGCATTGGTAGCAACTTTCGCTTCTTTTTTGCGGTTTTCAAATTCTTGAACTCTCGCTTCAGTGCGGGCTTCTTCCCAAATACGTGCATGCGAAATAACGATACGTTTGTTCTCTTTGTTAAACTCAATGATCTTGAATTCGCCTGTATCGTCATTTTTCAAGCTCTTGCCATCTTCTTTAACCATATGTTTTGTTGGCACAAAGCCCTCAACACCATAAGGTAAAGCAACTATAGCTCCTTTATCAGTAACTTTTAATACGGTACCTTCGTGTATTGAATCAATAGTGAAGATGGTTTCAAAAGTATCCCAAGGGTTTTCTTCCAGTTGTTTGTGGCCCAAGCTTAATTTACGGTTATCAACATCAAGCTCTAAAACAACCACATCTAATTTCTCGCCTACTTTAGTAAACTCGTTAGGGTGATTAACTTTTTTGGACCATGAAAGATCAGAAATGTGGATTAAACCATCAATTCCATCTTCAAGCTCAACAAACACACCAAAGTTGGTCATGTTTTTAACTGTTGCGATATGTTGCGTGCCTTGAGCATATTTCTCGGCAGCATGTTGCCATGGATCAGGAGTTAATTGTTTAATACCCAATGACATTTTGCGGTCATCGCGGTCTAAAGTTAATACCTGAGCTTCAACTTCGTCACCTACTTTCAAGAATTCCTGAGGGTTACGTAAGTTTTGTGACCATGACATTTCTGATACGTGGATCAATCCTTCAACACCAGGGATGATCTCAAGGAATGCGCCGTAATCAGCAACGGTAACGATTTTACCTTTAACCTTTGAACCAATGATGAGGTTTTCATCAAGGCTTTGCCAAGGGTGAGGGGTTAATTGTTTTAAACCAAGAGCGATACGTTTTTTCTCGTCATCAAAGTCAAGCACAACAACGTTTATCTTTTGGTCTAATCCCAATACTTCTTTTGGATGCTCTATGCGGCCCCATGAAATATCAGTAATGTGCAGTAAACCGTCAACACCACCTAAATCGATAAATACACCAAAGTCTGTAATGTTTTTAACAGTTCCTTCCAATACCTGACCTTTTTCCAGTTTGGCAACGATCTCTGTTTTTTGGTTTTCAAGGTCATCTTCGATCAGCACTTTATGCGATACCACTACGTTTTTAAACTCGTGGTTGATCTTAACAACTTTGAACTCCATTGTTTTACCTACATACACATCGTAATCGCGAATTGGTTTGATGTCGATCTGTGATCCAGGTAAGAAGGCTTCTACGCCCATTATATCTACAATTAAACCACCTTTAGTTCTGCTCTTCACAAAACCCTGAATAATCTCATCGTTATCTAAAGCACTATTGATACGTTCCCATGATTTTTGTGTTTTAGCGCGTTTACGTGAAAGCACCAACTGGCCGTTAGCATCTTCCTGCGACTCAACAAACACATCAACTTCGTCGCCCACTTTTAAATCAGGGGTGTCACGGAACTCAGAAAGTGATACCAAACCGTCAGATTTAAATCCAATGTTCAATACTACATCCTTGTTGTTAATGTTAACTACAATACCACTGATAATCTCGCCTTTGTTAATTGAACTGAATGTACCATCGTACATTTTTTCTAACTCAGCGCGATCAGAATCACTGTAATTACCAAATTTTTTGTCATCAGCATCCCAGTCAAAATCCTCTTGTTTTGCCGCGATTGTTGATTTGATTTCTTCAATAGACAATGAATCAGCTTCTGACTCAATGTTTTCTCTTTCTTTCGGAAGTGTTTCTACCCCCAACTCAGCTTCTGTAGCTTTTAGTTCTTTTTCTGCTTCTTGTTTTTTTGCCATTAAATAATTTATCTCCTTTTCCCAATTCAATTGGGACTGCAAAGGTACGGATATATATTTATTTCAAAAAAATATTTTTATCTTATTCGCTGATTTATAAGGTCTTTTTAAAAGAACCTGTTTAAAAATAGATAAATAAAATTGTTATGTGTTCAGAAGTGGATAAAAAGGTGGCCGATAATCGGTTAAATAAATACTAATTGTGAGTAACATCAAACCAAATTAGTACGAAAAATTATCCAACCTGTTTAATGGATAACTAATGGGCCTTTTTGTTTTTAGCTGTCAATGCCATAGCTTTGTTAAATAAAGCAACATTATGGATACCATTGGGGGGAATTATCTTGAAAATAGCCGAAAGCTCTTCCGATATTACAAATCTGTAGGCGATGCGGCATTAGAACGTACCACCGAAGAAGGTTTACACTGGCAATACAATGCCCAATCGAATAGTATAGCTATTATTGTTAAACACATGGCTGGCAATTCCATATCGCGCTGGACGGATTTTTTAAACACCGATGGAGAAAAAGATTCGCGCGACCGCGATGCAGAATTTGTAGATAACAGCTCATCTAAAATGGAACTGCTTGCTCTTTGGAATAAAGGCTGGCAATGCCTTTTTGATGCTGTAGACCCGCTTTCTGATGCCGACCTGTTGCGAACGGTTTATATACGCAGCCAGGCACATACCGTGCTCGAAGCAATCAACAGGCAGGTAGCACACCTGAGTTATCATACTGGGCAAATGGTAATACTGGCCAAAATGCTGGCAGGTGAAAACTGGGTATCACTCACCATCCCGAAAGGAGAATCAAAAGCTTTCGGGATGGTAAAGTTTATGGAGAACAAAGGCTAAACTATCGCCTCTTTACTTTCGGGGTTTAGACCAGTCTATAAAAGATAGTTTATTGAAAGACCATTTGCTTGGTTTGACAATGGTAGAAGACTATGTAGAAACGATGAACTCATGCTTGAGCGTTCTTAAAACATGGTCAAACTTTTCGCTATATTATTATTGAACAAAATTTAAATAGGCTCTAAAAAGGCTTTAAATTATACCCTTATAAAATTGTGGTAGCATCATATCAATCAATTTTAACTTGATAAGCTAGGCCAGTTGCGCACCAATTTCGTTGTATATCATCATATAATTTGGTAACAAACAGGTGCGGTACTTTAACAGTATTTCAGTCATGTTTTCTTCCTGCAGCGCCGTAAAGGGGTCTTTCCATATCCGCATACATATTCGTTTTAAGGCATAAGCAATTTGTTCTGCTTCGGCATAGGTATGCAGGTACTTATGAGTTTTAAAATTATTAAAAAACTTAAAAAATACGTCGGTGCTTGTTAGGGCGCTATAAGTTAGAAAGGTGTGAATAACCTCTTGATCAGCAATGCCCAAATGTGCATAAAATTCATCAACACTAATTTTTTTGGTAGTAATCAATAGGTTGTCTAATATTAGCTCAAGTGCAATATGGCCCAAAAAAAAAGGTTTTACCGGCGAGCCCTCTATAGCGGGTTTTAAAGCTAACTTAAGCTGATGTGAATGTTCGGTAAAAAAAGCTGAGGAGTGGAAATATTTATCAACTTCCAGGTGTTTTTTCCAGCCCCTTATTATGGAATTAACCTGTTCATTATCGTGATTGATTAATTTTTCGGGATGTATGCTGATGGTTTTATCGGCATTTTTAAGCAGATCAGGTAAAACGGTTCCTATAATATGATAGGAATCAGTAGAATGGCGATCGAAATAAAAATGAGATAAAAAATTCATAGGTCACCTTTAGCCCGTGTTGTTAATTGGAAAGATACGTAAAATTTGTTAACCTATTATTACTAACGGTTAAAACACGCTTTTTGTATGAATCTGCTATATTTGCAGCCTTATATATACTATTATAAAGATGAATTTTGTTGAAGAACTACGCTGGAGAGGTATTTTGCATGATGTTATGCCCGGAACCGAAGAACTTTTAAATGAAGGTATGGTTTCCGGATATATTGGGTTTGACCCTACTGCCGATTCATTGCATGTGGGCAGCCTGGCTCAGATCATGACATTGATCCACTTTCAACGGGCGGGGCATAAGCCGTACGCTCTGGTGGGCGGGGCAACCGGTATGGTGGGCGACCCGTCGGGTAAATCGCAGGAGCGTAATTTATTGTCGGAAGATGCTTTACAACAAAACTTGAAAGGCATTCAAACGCAATTGGAGCAATTTTTAGATTTTAATTGTGGTGCCAATAGTGCCGAGGTAGTAAATAACTACGATTGGTTTAAAGATTTTTCTTTCCTCAATTTTATTCGTGATGTAGGTAAGCATATTACCGTTAACTATATGATGGCGAAGGATTCCGTCAAAAATCGTTTAAATGGCGATTCCGGCATGTCGTTCACTGAATTTAGTTACCAGTTGATACAGGGGTACGATTTCTATTATTTATGGAAGCATAAAAACTGCCTGCTCCAAATGGGCGGATCAGATCAATGGGGCAACATAGTTACAGGCACAGAGCTTATTCGCCGTAAGGATGAGGGTAAAGCTTATGCATTAACTACCCAATTAATTAAAAAGGCCGATGGCACCAAGTTTGGTAAAAGCGAGGGCGGAAATATTTGGTTAGACGCCGAAAAAACTTCGCCGTACCAGTTTTACCAGTTTTGGTTAAATGTGGGAGATGAAGATGCTAAAAGCTATATCAGGATATTTACAATGTTTGATAGGGGAACTATTGAGGCATTGGAAACTGAACATAACTCCGCGCCGCATTTAAGGGCATTGCAGAAGGCTTTGGCAAAAGATATTACTATACGTGTACATGGCGAGCATGAATATGCTAAGGCGATAAAATCATCTGAATTTTTATTCGGCAATACTGGTATTGAGTTTTTAACTGAATTGAACGACAAGGAGGTTTTGGAGTTATTTAGCGGAGTTGCTAATTTTAAAGTTGATGTTAATGATTTTAAAGGTGGAATAAACATTGTTGAATTACTTGCTGTTAAGACGGCTATTTTTCCATCAAAAGGAGAGGCTAAAAAAATGATTCAGAGCGGAGGGATAGCTATCAACAAAATTAAAGTAGGCACTATCGAAGATATGATCAATCATGATCAATTGATCAATAATAGGTCTCTTGTGGTACAAAAAGGCAAAAAGAATTATTTTTTAATAATTGCCGAATAATTTTGATAATGCGACAAATTGTTTTTATTTTTGGATGAATGTCATACAAAGAAAAAAAGCATAAAGAAACTATCAGCCAGGTAAAAGAGTCGCAGGCTGTGTACTTAACTGCAAACCATGCAGGTGTTTCTTTTTTAAATATGCTCGGCGGTGCTAAATTTAGTGCTGCTACAGCTAATGATTGGGATATATTAAACCTTACCCGCAATGGGCTTCCTAAGCGCTTATTAATGTTACTGGTAGCAAAAATATCATTAACACTTCAGGAGGTATCAGATATTATGCATGTTTCTGAACGTACCTTACAACGGTACGATGATGATACTGTTGTAAAAACAGAGTACGCTGAAAAAGCAATTGAACTAGCCCGCCTTTATGATCGTGGTGAGGATGTTTTTGGCTCAATTGATAAATTTAAGATATGGATACGCACACCTAGCGTAATATTTAAAGGGGAAACTCCTTTATCATTATTGGATACCTCCGTTGGTTTTGATATGGTACTAGATGAACTGGGCCGTATTGAGCACGGTATTTTTGCCTGATGATACTTTACAGGCTAACTAAACTTATTTATGCTAACGATTTGAGCGGAGCCGGGGCAAAATCATTTGGCGGGCGTTGGAATAGTAAAGGAAATGCCATGCTTTATTTAGCATCCAGCCGCTCGCTTGCTATTTTAGAGGTGTTGGTACATTTGCCTCCCTCATTAATTCCTGCTGGATATTGTATGGTGACCATAGAAGCCCCCGATGATTGCGAAGTATTTGACACGAAAGAATTATCTCCAAACTGGATTAATTATCCTGACAATTATAATTTGAAACAAATAGGCGACAGGTTTCTATTTAAAAATAAAAACCTGCTGCTTAAAGTGCCATCCTCAATTGTAATTGAGGAGTTTAATTATTTGGCCAATCCAATAAATTCTGCTGCACCAAAACTGAAGATATTGAAAACAGATACCTTTAGTTTTGATGGTCGGTTGCTTTAGTTAAAAGTCGCTCAGCAGATCCATTTTTTTCTGATTGTATTCTTCCTGCGAGATCAAACCATGATCGAACAACGTTTTAAGTTTTTTCAATTTTTCGGTTAGTTCATCTGGCTTAGCCTCGGCTTCAACCGGTTTAGCAACAATTGGTTCAGGCGTTATAACGGCCTGTACTGGTGCCACGGGCTGATAGGCTACATGAGCAGCGGGATTCTCAAATTGTACCGCGCCAGATTCTGCTCTTTTTTCTTCAAGATCGCGAAGGCGGCGAGCCTCTCTTTCGGCTTCTTTACGTTCCTGGGCGTATTGGTATAGTTTGCGTGCTTGCAGTTTTGGTAAATAATCAACGCCCATTTCGGCACCGTTAGCGGTTTTTACACTAAAAACAGCACCTAAAATTTCTTCTTTGGTTTGTACATCAATAATATCTTTCCAAACAAAGTCAACAAACTTCATGGATAGGCCCAGGTTTGCGGGCGTAAAAAATAATATGCGTTTGTTGGTTAAGGCAATGCAATCAGGTAAAATATTTACCACTGGTTTTTTTTGCACGGCTATGTATAAAATTTCTTCGTCTGTGGTTAACAGGTCAACCAGGCGCGAATAAACTTTTTCAATCGCTTTTGGGTCTTGCTGGTCGTTCAAAAATTTTTCGATCATGTTTTGTAAGGCTTAATGCTTTAGCGCAAAAATAATAATATTCTGTTACTTACCACTTTATTATCCAATTAACAGGTTGCAGCCCCTAATGTCCGAATTATCAAACCGGCCCAGTATCTCGAATGAACCATTGGGCCGTATCTTCCCCAAATCCTGGGTAGCTATAAACGAACATGAATTTATATTTGCGAGATCAATAACATTAATACCACCAATTTTTCCATCTGGTAATGTACTGATCGGGTCATTGGTATCCCGGATGATGATCTTCATCCACGGTGGGCATTCGAAAACACCTTCGCCTTTGGAGTATGCTTGTGATAGTAGTTCGGTCATGCCATATTCCGAATGTATCCTATCTACACCAAAGCCTTTACACAAAGTATGGTGCAGTTCTTCGCGAATCATTTCTTTACGCCGGCCTTTCATTCCCCCTGTTTCCATAATGATCAGGTCCGGAAAGTGGATTTGATATTCTTCAACAAAATCAAGCAGTGCAAAGGTTACACCTATTAACAGCGTTGGTTTATTGTTTTGTTGATGTTTAATGAGCTGGCGGTACAATTCATCATGATTATATAAATAAAAGCCACTATCCGGGTTGTTCGATTGTTTGATCAGATCATTGGCCATGTACACTAATGATGAACCGCCACGTTCGAGATAGGAGGGGAGTAAGGCCAAAATGGTGTACGATTGTATATCCCCATAAAAAACTTGAAAAGCCTTCCTGAAACTTTCTTCATACCAGCTAACATCTGTTACAACATGGCTGCTGGTAATCATCCCTGTTGTTCCGGAGCTGATAAACGTAGCTTGCGCCGATGCATTTGAACTAAGTACGCTGTGGGTTTTAAAAAACTCGATTGGTAAAAAAGGTATTTGTGCAATATTCTTAATCGCATCAATATTAGTTCTTAATCCGGTTAAAAATTCCCTGTAAACGGTACAGTTTTTTGCCTGCTGCCTGAATATCTGCAACGCAATATCCTGAAAGTCCTCCTCGCTATGGATAGAAAATACCTGCTGTTTATTTGGCTGGTTCATTGCGGCAAAGGTAAGTGCTTTGGCTAGTTTTGTTTATCAGTTTTTTTAAATGACTGCCGCACCAATAATCCCGATAAGGCAGCCATTCCGGCTACTAAGCCGCCAATTAAAGCTGTTGCCAGGAGTAGTAATATCCAATTAGGTAAATGGAACATTGTTGCGATACGGCCAGCAAGTATATGGTTATTGGGTACACTTTTAAATAGCACCAAAACTATCCAAACTACAAAAATGGCTGCAAAGCCCGACAAAAATGCATGGGCGGCACTTTTTGCAATAAATAAAGCAGCTACAAACGCAATTATAGCTACTATCCACCAAGGCATTACAAAACTTACTACCAGGCTTAATATAAGTATGATAAAAAACAGCATCTATTTGTTGCTTAAGGTTATTGTTGATTTAATGTGTTTAGCTTCATCTGTAGCGTTTTCCAGAAACAATAAAGGGTTTAACTGGCCGTTTTTCCAGGTGTTAAACATGTTATCATAATAAAAACTTCCCGGATTGCCCGATTCTCCGCCTGGAAATATACCGTAGCCCTGTACCTTTGGCCCAAATTGAACAACCATTCGCCAAGACGGGCCATGCGTATCACTTAGCGCGTTTACTACGCCCGCAGCCCCTCCTGCCGAAAAATTACCGGTGCCCAAGCCTTCGGCCTTACTCAAAGCTGCAATATGTGAGCCTTTTACCTGCCCCCATTGCCATGCAGGGCCTATATTGCCATATTTGCGTGTAAGGCTATCTATTGCGGCGTCAAAAGAGTGGTTAATTAAGTCTGCGCGGCTTTCAACTAATGATGTCCGCGAGTCATCATACCATTTTGATTGTTTTTGTGTGAGCAGGAGTTGTACCGTACGATACGCGCTGGGTAATTTTAGCGTAACGTCCAGTCCTTTCGGGTGTTTAAAATTATCTTCCCAAATAGCCTTGTAGAGTTCGTCCCACCATAAAGTAAATATAGTTGCTCCTTCAGAATTTGCCGCAAATTGCTTATCCCATGCATTTATAACTTTGTAGGCCCGTTTCTGACTATCATCCATTTTTGATCCGTCCAGATCGCCAAGCATGGTGCTTAATATATCTTGTGCAAAAATGCTGTAATTGTCGTTTTGTAAGGCTCTTAAGCTATCCACTGTTGCGTTGTGCATTCCTCGCAACCGGTCGTTTATTCTTTTGCCGCGCTGGTATGATCCAAACCTCCAATTAATGTAATAAGGGTAGCTGGGGTCGGTTGACGATTGATTGGCTGAACTTAAAAAGCCCTGGGCGGGGTTTTTTACGGTAGGGTTTTGTTCGGGAGGTATCCATCCATGCCAATCGTCTGCGGGGTCGCTACCATCTAAAATAAATTTACCCTGATCTTTATATTTAAGCGGGAACTTTCCGTTAGGGGTAATAGCTATATCCTTATCAACACTTGCAAAGATGAAGTTTTGCGCTGGGGCCGTCCAGTAGGTTAATGCCTGGCGGTAATCATTATAGTTTTTACCCCGGTTTAAAAGGTACAAAGTTTTAAATTCGTTAGACGGTTCGTGGGCTATCCAGCGCAAAGCGGCACCAACCGGAACTATCTTTGCTTTGCCGAGTGCTGGTTTTTGATTGCTGCTTGCATAAACTACCGGCCCGGCATGTGTATACAATACCGTATCGTAAATGGTTTGCTGGCCGCGCACTTTAATTATCTCTATCCGTTTCTTTACGGGTACCCATTTATTATTGTACCAATACTCGTTTTTAGTAAGGTCTTTAAAACGAATTTGATACCAGTCCAATACGTCGGCATCTACATTGGTTACACCCCACCCTATTTTTTGGTTATAACCAATTACAATGGCAGGTGTGCCTGGAATAGAAACACCATAAACATTTACGCCCGGCGCGGTTAGCTGTACCTGATACCAGATGGAAGGAAAAGAGAGATCCAGATGCGGGTCGTTAGCTAAGATAGGATAACCATTGGCCGATCTGCTACCTGCTATCACCCAATTATTGCTACCTATGCCTTCAACTCTGTCTTTGGTTTTTAAATTTTCGGTAATGCCCGAAATAAAAGCTTTGGATGGCTTAGGCAAGGATAAAGGTTTAAAATTCCATTTGGTTCCGGTGGGGATTATTGGGTCTTCTTTAAAAGGGTAATCAGGAAAAAGATCGGCGGTAACCTTCGGCCCTAAAAGTTTTAAAGTGTTGGTCATGGCAAAATCGTCAGAGCTACCTGCCAATGTTTCAGACATTAATTTAAGTACCAACGCGCAATCAATAGGCTTATAATCTTCGGGAGCGTAATCCAGTAATTTAAATTCTATTGGGTAATATTTAGAGGGCAGGCTATGGATGTAAGCGTTAATACCGGCACAATAGGCTTCTATCATCACTTTGGCCGCGGGGTCTTTCATGGTTTCGCGCAGGGTATTCTCTGCGCCAAAAACCATACCCATGCGGCGGTGAAACCTGTCAAGGTCTATCAATTTAGGGCCAATAATTTCGGCCAGGCGCCCGCCTGCTAAACGGGTTTGTATATCCAGTTGCCATAGCCTATCCTGGGCGGTAACATATCCTTGTGCAAAATAAAGGTCGTGATCATTTTGGGCAAAAATATGTGGAATCATTTGCTCGTCGTACCTGATGGTTATTTTATCCTGTAAAGACCCAGCTTTAATATCCAGATCAGGAAGTATGTTTTTACTCTCTGCGTTTTGCCAGAAACCGGTAGCTGGATTCAAAAATTTGCCTAACGGGGGTAAAATTCCAATTTTGGTTTGTAAGGCCCAAATCATGGCAAAGGTTATTATCAGGGCTAAAATAGCTTTAATGGGTTTCATATAGGTATTTCTGCCATCTAAGTTATAAAAAGTATGGTAAACTATTTCAAGTTAAATGTACGTTGTTGTAAAAACAAATCTTCTCGTTGGCTTACTTTCCGACTTCATGTGTTGTTAACTAAAGTTTTTACAACTGATTTTTAAATTCTACATTAGAGTTTTAGCCCAATACTATAAATGAATACGATTAAAGCTTGCATATTTGACCTGGATGGTGTAATTGTTGACACTGCGGTTTACCATTACAAAGCCTGGAAACGCCTGGCCAATTCCTTAGGGTTCGACTTTACAGCGCATGAAAACGAACAATTAAAAGGTGTAAGCCGTGTGCGTTCTTTACAATTGATTTTAGGCTGGGGAGGTGTAGTAAAAACCCAGGCTGAGCAAGATGTGCTTGCAACCCAAAAAAACGAGTGGTATGTAGATATGATAAGCCATATGCAGCCAAATGAGATCTTACCAGGTGCGAAAAAATTTTTAGACCAATGCCGATCCGCGGGATTAAAGATAGCATTAGGGTCTGCAAGCAAAAACTCCATGATGATATTGGAAAAAGTTGGCCTTGTTAATTATTTTGATGCCATTATAGATGGTAACAAAGTATCAAAAGCCAAGCCCGACCCCGAAGTGTTTTTAAAAGGTGCCGAAGCTGTAGGTATACCGCCGGGCGAGTGCGTGGTTTTTGAAGATGCTATTGCAGGTATAGAAGCGGCTATAGCCGGAGGTATGAAAACCGTTGGCATAGGCTCGCCAGAAGTATTAGGTGATGCTGATCTGGTATTATCCGGATTGAGCGAAATGACCATGAAAAAGTTAGCACAACTTTAATAATTTAATATCTATTACCGTATAAGGGTGAGTGTAAACAGTGCACGATACTGTTTGAAATAATATTTGTAAACGAAATAGTTAATTAAAGATCTTATGGGTTCTTCCCCGATAAATAACAAACTTATTATCTACCAGGTATTGCCCCGGTTATTTGGCAATACCAATACCACTAACAAAAATTATGGTTCCATCCGCGAGAATGGCGTTGGTAAGATGAACGATATTAATAACAACGCGTTGCAGCAAATTAAGGCTATGGGCTTTACTCATGTTTGGTACACGGGTATAATTGAACATGCTACAATGACAGATTACTCGGAATATGGTATCCATAACGACGACCCGGACGTGGTTAAGGGCAGGGCGGGCTCGCCTTATGCTATCAAAGATTATTATGATGTATCGCCAGACCTCGCTGTAGATGTTCCAAACAGAATGGCTGAATTTGAGCACTTGATTGAGCGCACGCATAACAACGGGTTAAATGTTTTTATTGATTTTGTACCTAATCACGTTGCCCGAACATATGCCTCAAATAATAAACCGCCGCATGTGCGCGATTTTGGCGAACAGGATAAAAAAACCAAAGCATTTGACCCGCAGAATGATTTTTACTATATACCCGGGCAAGCATTTGTTGTTCCTCCGGCTTATAATCCCGGTGGCGACTGGTACGATAGCCCTGCTAAAGACGGCCATTTTGATGAAAATCCAGCTAAGGCAACCGGTAATGACGCCTTTACCGCAACTCCCTCTATAAACGATTGGTTCGAAACCGTAAAATTAAATTATGGTGTTGATTATCTGAATGGGCGAAAATCTTATTTTGAACCTATCCCGCCTGTATGGCAAAAAATGCACGATATATTATTATACTGGGCCTCAAAAGGTATTGACGGTTTTAGGTGTGATATGGTGGAGATGGTGCCGGTTGAGTTTTGGGCCTGGGTGATACCTAAAGTTAATACGCAATATCCAAACATTATATTTATTGGCGAGGCTTATGATGCATCTAAATATAGCACCTATATTTTTAAAGGACACTTTGATTACTTGTATGATAAGGTTGGGTTGTATGATAGTTTAAAGCGCCTTATCCGCGATGAGCAACATGCTACTATTTGGGATATTAATTATGTATGGACTCAGGAGAGTCGTGATTTTTCGGAACACATGCTCAGGTTTTTAGAGAATCATGATGAGGTGCGTATAGCCTCCGCGGACTTTGCAGGTAACCCATGGTACGCTGCTCCGGCAATGATCGTATCTGCAACGTTATCAACAGGCCCTGTAATGGTTTATTTTGGCCAGGAGGTTGGTGAGCCGGCTAGTGGCAGCGAGGGCTTTAGCGGTAATGATGGCCGCACTACTATTTTTGATTATTGGGGTGTTCCTGAGCATCAAAAGTGGCTTAACGGGGGTAAGTTTGATGGTGGCTTGCTTACAGACCAGCAAAAGTTATTGCGTAATTTTTATAGTAAGCTATTGAATGTAGCCGGGCAAAATGAAGCCATATCACAAGGTAAATTTTACGAACTCATGTTAGCAAACCGACATGAAGGGAGTGGTTTTGATGAACGTACTTACGCTTATATGCGTTATACAGATAAAGAGCGGATTTTAGTTTTAACAAATTTCCATCGTTTTGATAAGGAGCTATATGTAAAATTACCAACCGAATTAATTGCGCAACTAAAATTATCAGGGTCTAAAACATTTACGGATTTGTTAACCGGAACAAGCTATAAAACAGATAATGTTACTGATGGCTTAAAGTTAAAACTTGGGCCCACAAGTGGTGTTTTACTGAGGTTTTAATTAACAAAATCATAATTTTTAATAAAAATGGCAGTTAATGTTCGTTTATTGAAAAAATAATGCTTTATTTAAAGTTCAAAATGCAAACTCGGTAACGAATTTGCCTGACCTTGTTAATTAGTGTGGAAATAGAGTAATATAAATGGACGAATTAAAGAATACTGATATACCAGGAGAGGATATTACAGAAGAAGAGATAATTCAGCATCTGAATAACCCTGTGGTGGGTTTAAAACCAATAGTAAAAAAATACCTGGGTGCTGTGAAGAGCGTGCACCAGCAGGAAAATAAATTTTACTTTACCGACGGCGACGCTAAGGTTGAATTGATTATTGTAAGTGATGATATTATTCGCGTCAGGCTTGCACCGCACGGGGTTTTTTTAGACGAATTTTCGTATGCGGTAAATAATCTCCAACAAAAAGTTTCCGTGTTCTCCTTACACGAAGAAGAAGAAGCATACCGGGTTTCAACGAATACGGTGAATTGCCATATTCGTAAAGCCGATTTTAATATTTCGTTCTCAGATAACGAGAATCGCATCATGAACGAAGATGCAAAACCCATGCATTGGGAAGAGAATGTTCAATTTGGCGGATACTATGTTTTTGGCACAAAAGTTTGTAACCCCCGCGAAAGTTTTTTTGGCCTGGGTGATAAAGCTACTGAACTTAACCTAAAAGGCAAGCGGTTACATAACTGGAATACCGATGCCTATTCTTTCGCTAAAGATCAGGACCCATTGTACCGCACAATCCCATTCTATATTAGTTTGAACGAAGGGGTTGCTCATGGAATTTTCTTTGATAACACCTTTAAATCTCATTTTGATTTTGGAGCCGAAGATAAAACCAAAACAAGTTTTTGGGCCGATGGGGGTGAGTTGCAATACTATTATATCAATGGCCCGCATATGATGGATGTGGTAAAGCGTTACCATAGCCTAACGGGCACTCACCCCATGCCGCCACTTTGGGCATTGGGTTATCATCAATGCCGATGGAGCTATTATCCAGAATCAAAGGTTAAAAAAATAGCGCTGGGCTTCCGAGAAAATAAAATCCCATGCGATGGTATCTATCTGGACATTGACTACATGGATGGCTACCGTTGCTTTACATGGAACCGTAAATATTTCCCCGATCCTAAAAAAATGATCAGGGAGCTGACGGAATTAGGTTTCAAAACAGTTGTTATTATTGATCCCGGGATACGGGTTGACGATAATTACGGGGTGTTTAAAGAGGGGAAAGAAAAAAAATATTTTTGTCGCCGTTGTGATGATTACTTTATGGAGGGCCATGTTTGGCCGGGCCGATGCCAGTTTCCTGATTTTACTAATCCCGAAGTACGCGAATGGTGGGGGGGATTGTTTGATGAATTGGTGCAGCTAGGTGTTGCCGGGGTATGGAACGATATGAATGAACCTGCGGTTTTTGGTGCCGGAACGTTTCCAGATGATGTGCGCCATCAGTATGATGGGCACCGCGGCTCACACCGCAAGGCGCATAATATTTATGGTATGCAAATGGTGCGCGCCACCTACGAGGGCTTACGTAAGTTGATGAAAAATAAACGGCCATTTACCATTACCAGAGCCGGTTATTCGGGGGTGCAGCGTTATGCCTGCGTTTGGACGGGTGATAATGTGGCATCGTGGGAACATTTAAAATTAGGTAACATACAATGCCAGCGGTTATCCATATCCGGAATTTCATTTTGTGGGACAGATATAGGTGGTTTTAGCGGCGAGCCTGACGGTGAATTGTTTACCCGGTGGATTCAACTGGGTGTGTTTTCTCCATTTATGCGGGCGCACTCCGCCGGTGATACCCGAGAGCGCGAACCTTGGAGCTATGGAGAACCCTTTACCACTATTAACCGTAAATTTATTGAGCTGCGTTATAGGTTAATGCCTTATTTTTATTCGGCATTCTGGGAGCATCATCGTTATGGGTTTCCTATATTAAGGCCATTGGTGATGCATGAGCAAGATGTAGAAATAAACCATTACAGACAAGACGAATTTACTTTTGGCGATAAGATATTGGTATGCCCGGTAATGGATCCGGGTGTAAAATCGCGTATGGTTTATTTACCTAAAGGCGATTGGTATCATTACTGGACACACGACCCTCTTAAAGGTGGCCGCGAAATTGTTGTTGAAACGCCTTTGGATTCTATGCCAATATTCGTAAAAGCAGGTTCTGTTATTCCAGAGTCGCCGGTAATGCAATATGTTGGCGAAAAGCAGATCGAAGAACTATTGTTCCAGATATATTATACCAATTACGAAGTTAACTCCTTCTTTTTTGAAGATTACGGTGAAACATTTGCTTACGAACAGGATATTTATTTGGAGAAAAAGTTTGTTACCAATGGCGATAAAAAAACCATGACCATCACACAGTCAATAGAAGGATTATATACCCCCCGCTATGAAAGTTACGAAATGAAGATCATCGGGCTGCCATTTAAACCATCAAAAGTTATAGTTGATAATAAGGAGATCACTGAAACAACCATTGATGAACTTAAACGTTACCGTTTTAAAGCCAATAAAAACTTCAGAGTAATACAAATTTTTAAGTAATTATATCAATTATTAACCCGGATTATATTCAATAAATACAATCCGGGTTTTTTTTTCATTTCAAATAATAATGTAGCTTTAATAACTGAAACGGGCTTGTTATATTTAATAGTTAACTTGTGCCCAAAAGATATGAGGTTTTTAAATCATTCGGTAATAATCGCTGTTAAGCATACATATATATCTATAAGATGACCAAAAAAATAAATACTGGAGAATCTATACCAGGTGGGCAACTATCAAATGTAAAAACCGCAGAAAAAAAAATAAAAGCGGCATCAACTGACATGATAACGCCTGCGAAGGAAGATAAAGTTATAAAGGCGGCAAAAAAAGCGGCCGGTGCAATAACCCATAAACAACAATCATTGTCGGCAGTTGAACCTTATAGCCTTTTAACAGATTTTGATATCGGTTTGTTTAAAAGTGGTAAACACTACAAGCTTTATGAAAAACTGGGTTCGCATGTGGTTGAACATAAGGGGGTTATAGGTACTTATTTTGCGGTTTGGGCCCCTAATGCACGGTATGTTTCGGTTATGGGCAACTTTAACGGCTGGAACCGTGGTTCTCATGGTTTATATGTCCGTTGGGATGGTTCGGGGATTTGGGAAGGTTTTATCCCAAACGTTGGTGATGGAGAAAAATACAAGTATTTCATTAATTCGTCAAGCGGCGAAGACCTTGAAAAAAGTGACCCGTTTGCTTTGCGCTGGGAAGAGCCACCGCGTACCGCATCAATAGTTACTCATACTTTTTATGAGTGGAAAGATGCTGAATGGATGAAAACCCGTAAAAAGCATAATGCGATTGACGCGCCTTATTCTGTATACGAAGTGCATTTTGGCTCGTGGGCTCGTGGGCCGGAAGATCCTGACGTGTTTTTAAGTTATAGAGATATGGCTGATAAACTGGTGCCTTACGTTAAGGAAATGGGTTTTACACATGTAGAATTTATGCCTTTAATGGAACACCCTTTTTATCCGAGTTGGGGATACCAAATTGTAGGTTTTTTTGCCGCGTCATCCAGATATGGCAGCCCGCAGGATTTGATGTATTTGATAGAATGCCTGCATAACGAAGGAATAGGCGTTATTTTTGATTGGGTGCCATCACATTTTCCGGGCGATGCTCATGGTTTATATAACTTTGATGGTACACACTTGTATGAACATGCCGATCCCCGAAAGGGTTATCACCCCGACTGGACTTCGTATATATTTAACTATGGGCGAAACGAGGTTAGGGCATTTTTAATTAGTAATGCCTTATTCTGGCTGGACCGTTACCACATTGATGGTTTACGTGTTGATGCTGTAGCGTCTATGCTCTTCCTTGATTATTCGCGTAAACACGGCGAATGGGAGCCAAATGTTTTTGGGGGTAACCATAACCTTGAGGCAATATCTTTATTAAAAGAATTTAACGAAGCCGTTTATAGTAATTTCCCGGATGTGCAAACCATTGCCGAAGAATCAACGTCGTTTACGGGTGTAAGCAGGCCTACTTTTGCCGGTGGGTTAGGCTTTGGTATGAAATGGATGATGGGTTGGATGAACGATACACTCAAATATTTTAAAGAAGACCCTATAAACCGCAAATATCACCACAGCCAGATAACTTTTAGTACCGTATACGCGTTTACCGAAAACTTTATGCTACCGCTTTCGCACGATGAAGTTGTTTACGGTAAAAAATCAATACTGCGTAAAATGCCGGGCGACGATTGGCAACAATTTGCCAACCTGCGCCTGCTTTACAGCTATATGTTTACACATCCGGGTACTAAGCTGTTGTTTATGGGCGATGAATTTGGACAAAGTGAGGAGTGGAACTTTCAGTATTCGCTGGATTGGCACTTATTGCAGTATGCTCCCCACCAGGGAATAAAAGAAACTGTAAAGGCATTAAATCATTTATACAGAAGTGAGCCCGCTTTATATCAAAAAGGGTTTTCGTCGGATGGTTTTCAATGGATAGATGGCGGTAACGCGGCCGATTCTGTATTGGTTTTTACCCGCAAGGGCAACGACCCTAAAGATGACCTGGTTATTATTTTAAACCTCACACCGGTAGTAAGGCGTAACTACCGTATCGGTGTACCAGAAAAAGGAACATGGATGGAAATATTTAACTCAGATGATGAGCAATACTGGGGGAGTGGGTTAGTAAATAATGATATGCTTAAAACTGACAAAGTGCTATGGCAATGGAAAGATGATTCGGTTGTAATAACCGTGCCACCTTTAGCGGCGGTAGTTTTAAAGCGCGAAACCCAATGGGTGTAGTTAATATACAAAAGCCGGCTAAATGCCGGCTTTTGTATTAGTTTTAATATTGAATATAAATTGCCGCGTTATGATTGGCAATCATAAAAGAAATAGATTTATCCTTTTCGGGGTAGGCTTCTATTTCGTTACCATCTGTTCTAATAACCTTCAACTTAGTATCAAAGCCATGTAATAACAATTTTAACTGGTTAAATTTAGATACGTAAGTGCCGCCTACAGCTCCAATTTCAATTTGTTTTTTATCAGGCACAAATCTGATATTACGTTTATAATAATCTCCTTTTTCATAGTTGTATGATGATCCGTCATCTTCGTAATAAGTAAACAAATTGGGCTCAGCTCCGTTCCAAATATGTAACTCTAATATACCGTTGCCCTTTTCCTCCGTGTTTTGAATTATGGCTTGCATAGGGATAATAGCCCCAGCTTTTATAAAAACAGGCAGATTGTTTAAAGGTGCCGGAGCCACCACAACTTGTTTACCATTAAACTTTTGCTTCGAACTTAGCCGATACCATTCGCCTTCGGGTAAATATACCTGGGTGGTATCAACCGTGCTTGCTACTGGGGCAACTAATATATAATCACCAAATAAAAACTGGTTTTGATATTGATGATCGTAAATATTTTCATCCTGTGTGTAATCAATAGCCAATGTACGGCTAATTGGTAAACCTGTTTTATGCGATTGATAAAAGCTCGAATATATATAGGGCAGCAACTTATAACGCTGCTCAATGTCTTTTTTAATTATCGCCTCGTTTTTAGCTCCCCACAGCCAAGGTTCACGGTAAATAGTATCAATACAGGCGTGGTTACGAAACATGGGTGTATAAACCCCTAACGAGTTCCATCGCACCATTAACTCGGGAGTAGGGTTGCCGGTAAAACCCCCAATATCAACCCCAACTAACGATAACCCTACCAGGCCTAAACTATTAACAAGCCGCTGCCCTAATAGCATATGGGCGTCATAAGCAGAATTATCGCCCGTCCATACCGCCGAATACCTTTGCACACCCGCGTATGCGGCACGCGTTAAAACAAACGGACGTCTACCTTTTAGTGTTTTTTTAGTGCCATCATAGGTAGCACGTGCCATTTGGCTGCCGTAGGCATTGCGCACCTCGGGCATGGTATATTTACCAAACTGTACCAATGATGGTATGTTTTGCCCCCAGGCGGCAGGCTCATTCATATCGTTCCAAAAGCCATCAACACCAACTTCCGTTAACGCTGTAAATGCTTTACCCCACCATTTTCGCACATCGGCTCTAAAAAAGTCGGGGAAATGGCAACGACCGGGCCAAACATTGGCAATATACTTTTCACCATTGGGATAAGTAGCAAAATAATCATTCTTTACCCCTTCTTCGTATTGTTTGTAGCCCTTTTCTACCTTTATCCCGGGGTCAACAATGGTAACTAAATGGAACCCCATTGCTTTAAGCTTATCCATCATTCCGTTTGGGTCAGGAAAGGTTTTTGGGTCCCAGGTAAATATTTTGTATTTATCCATGTAATCTATATCGCAATAAATTACATCGATGGGTATCTTCTTCTTCCGGAAGGTAGTGGCTATTTTTAATACTTCATTTGCCGACATATAGCTCCAGCGGCATTGCTGGTAACCCAGGCTCCAAAGTGGCGGCATCTCCATACGCCCGGTTAACCAGGTATAATCTTCCAGTATTTTGGCAACACTTTGTGCCCCAAAAAAATAATAGTTCATATCGCCACCATCGGCTCCAAACCAACTCATTTGCTCATCGGTAGTTGCCCCAAAGTCAAAATAGCTTTTATGGGGATTATCCATAAACAGGCCATATATTAAACCGCTGTGCAAGCCAATAAAAAATGGAAATGTTTTGTATAAGGGGTCGGTTTTTAAACCATGTTCTGATGCATCTGTGTTCCAGTTAACATACGAGCTGCCCCGGCGGTTAAGGTTACCAGTTTTTTCGCCGAGGCCAATAAACTTTTCATTTGCATGGAGCTTGCGGTAATTTATTACTTGCTCGCCTTGCCATGTGGTGCCAAAACGCGCGTCGTCCTCACTTAACAATTTATCATCGGCAGTATAAAAGCTGAACCGGAGCGGCGCTTTATTGATCTTGAGTTTGATGGCGGATGTGCGGACAATTATTTCGTTTTCCGCATCAATAAAGTTCACCTGTTTTAACGAGTGTTGAATAACTGCGAAGGAATGATCTTCTACGGAAGGGCTTTTAGTGATATTAACCCTTATAATGGTTGGGCTGTAAACATATATATGTGCCTCGGCAGTGGCAGTACTGATCACCAATTTTTCTACCCGTTGCTGTATGGTTTGTACATTGCCTAAAATTTCTGTCTGCATGTATTGTAATTATAGTACGATGAGCTAACAATGTTTTTATTACAACAGCAGTAACGTTTTAATAGTTTAGATTATGATGAGATAAATTGAATGCGACGCTCCTGAAAAATAGAATTATGGTTTAATTTCTATAGGAGATTATTCGAGATGCTATGTATTTTGATGCACATTGCAAATGTATTAAACCAAAAAATCCCGCTGGTAGGCGGGATCTGTTACTGAATATTATGATAATCTTATGCCCATAAATTTGGTGGGTAAGTTCCGTTTTGTACTAACTCAGATATGCTTTTTTGAACAATTGGCTTATCTTCTTTATAAGTAACGCCAAACCATTTTGAGCCCGTTGGTATAACTTTGAATGCCGCTGTACCTGTTTTGATCAGCTCATCGGCAACAAGCGGAATAAAAAACTCTGATTTGGGGTTATTTTCGTTAGCATCAACAAAACGTTTAAACATGTCCAGGCTCTGCTCAAAAACAGCCGGGGTAAAACCCCAGAAGTTCATAGATACCCGGGTGTCATTTGGCAACGCATGTTCGCCTTCGGCATCTTTGTAAGCCACGTTGCCGCCATCTGTAAAATAAACTTCAGTACGTTCGTTTATTTCGACCATATCGCCTTTATCATCAACTTTACAAACACCGCGTGATACAGAACCATAATCGGATAATGTTCTGTCTATCTGAAAGCCTATCAACGAATATTGAGTGTCAGTGATCTCAGTAGTTAAGAACTTAGCCATTTTTTCAAATGAATCATAACCGTAAAAGTCATCGGCATTAATAACACAAAAAGGCTCTTTTATATTGTTACGGGCAGCTAAAACAGCATGGGCGGTACCCCATGGTTTTGCACGCTCAACAGTTTTGTCAATACCATATTGTTTAAGGTCAAAATTTTGAAAAACATAATCTGTTTCAATTTTACCTTTTAATTTAGGCTCAAATATGGCTTTAAAATTATCCAGAAACTCTTCGCGAATAATGAATGTTACTTTACCAAAACCAGCCTTTATAGCGTCGTAAATAGAATAATCTATAATGGTTTCGCCGTTGGGGCCAAAGCCGTCAACCTGTTTCATGCTTCCATAGCGGCTGGCCATGCCTGCGGCCAAAATTAATAGTGTAGGTTTCATGTTGCTAAAGTAAATTATTTATGCGTGTTTTATGCGATCTTATATTTGCTACCGCGGTTTTTAATTATTTATTGTACTTAAAATCGTGACCGGCTTCTATATTTAACAAAGTTTCATAGATCAGCGTTATCACATTATCTACATCCTCTTTGTGGATCATTTCTACCGTGGTGTGCATGTACCTTAACGGCAATGATATCAAAGCAGATGGCACACCTTCGTTTGAATAAGCAAACGCGTCGGTGTCTGTACCTGTTGAGCGCGATGAGGCCTGGCGCTGAAACGGTATACCTGCTTTTTCGGCACTTGATATGAGTAGCTTGTTCAAGTTATTGTGAACCGCGGGAGCGTAAGATACCACCGGCCCCTTGCCACAGGCTAGATCGCCCTGAGTGATTTTATTGATCATAGGGGTTTGGGTATCGTGCGTAACATCGGTGATAATAGCCACATTGGGCTCAATATAACTGGCTATCATTTCTGCCCCGCGCAGGCCAATTTCTTCTTGCACAGCATTTACAATGTACAAACCAAAGTTTAGTTTTTTATTGTTTTCTTTGAGCAGACGTGCAACTTCGGCTATCATAAAACCACCTACACGGTTATCCAATGCGCGGCCCACGTAATAACGATCGTTCAAAACCATAAACTCGTCCTCATAGGTAATTACGCAGCCAACATGTATGCCTAATTTTTCTATCTCATCCTTTGATGTGCAACCGCAATCAAGAAAAATATTTTTTAAAGTAGGAGCCTCTTCTTTTTCGCCGCTGCGGGTATGTATAGCCGGCCAACCAAACACTGCTTTTACAATACCTTTATCTGTATGGATATTTACCCGCTTAGAAGGGGCTATCTGATGATCAGATCCGCCATTACGGATAACATAGATCAAGCCATCACTGGTAATGTAATTTACAAACCAGGATATTTCATCGGCGTGAGCCTCTATCACAACTTTATAGTCGGCTTTTGGGTTAATGATGCCTACCGCTGTGCCGTAAGTATCAACATAATGGTCGTCTATATATGGTTTAATATAATCAAGCCATAATTTTTGCCCCTGCCACTCAAAGCCTGTAGGCGACGGGTTATTGATGTATTTCTCTAAAAAGGCAAGCGAATTTGCATTAACAACAGGAATATGTTTTTTTTCGTCAGATTTTTTTTTAGCCATAATAATTTATTATAAATGCCCTAAGCTTAGGGGCAAATATAGTAAACCAAGTTATAAAGTATAAATTTTAGATCTTTTGAAACATTAAAAGTATGTTGTTAAATAAAAATTTGATACTGACTTAACATGTGCTTTATTTAATACGTTGTTATTTGTATAACGTGAATATCCTTTGTTAGTTAGTTGAGTTAGTTGAGTGCCTGTTCGAATTAAAAATGCGGACAGGCTTTTTTAGAATTGAATCTTTTATTGCGTATTATCAAAAAACGACTCCATAATTTCATAGTCAAAACCATTTTTTGAAAACGTTCGCCCCGTTTTTGTAAAGCCTGTTTTTAAATAAAAGCCAATTGCTGTTGTTCGTGCATTACACCAAATTCTGATAGCTCCGTTGCTTTTAGCAAAGCATACCATGTGTTTTAATAATAAGCGGCCGTACCCATTGTTTTGAAAGCTATTGGAAATAGCCAATTTTCTGAATTGACAGTCTGTACCATTGGCGAATAGGGAAACCACACCAACCAATTGGTTATCGGTAAAAGCACCAAAATGATAGCCGTTACTATCTTCTTCCATCCCCATATCATAAAAGCTTTTATTAGGATACAAAACATCGCGCCTTAACCGCCATGTTAGTTCAGGTGCGATCTGTTCGATATGGATCATGGTTTGGGGCAACGTGTAGAGCAGTTTTATAGCGGTATATTCCCGTGTTTCTTCCTTGGTAAATTTACTACTTTGTTTTCCAGCATTTTAAAGGCTCTGATTAGTTTTGAACGCGTTTCGGCGGGTTCAATAACTTCGTCAATAAAACCCCGTTCGGCAGCGCGGTATGGGTTAGCAAATGTGTCCGAATAGAGTTGTTCCATCTCCTTCCACTTAGCCTCCGGGTCGGCAGCCGAATTGATTTCACGTTTAAAAATGATCTCCGCAGCACCTTTAGCACCCATAACAGCAATTTCGGCAGATGGCCATGCGTAGTTCATGTCGGCACCAATATGTTTGGAGTTCATTACATCGTAGGCACCTCCATAGGCTTTACGGGTTATTACGGTAATTCGAGGCACAGTGGCTTCGCAAAAAGCATAAAGTAATTTGGCACCATTGGTAATAATGGCATTCCATTCCTGGTCGGTACCTGGTAAAAACCCGGGAACATCCTCAAATACCAATAACGGAATGTTAAAGCTATCGCAAAAGCGGATAAAACGCGCTCCCTTAGTTGATGAGTTAATATCAAGCACACCCGCCAAAAAAGCCGGTTGATTGGCTACTATGCCGATACTGCGGCCGGCCAACCTGGCAAAGCCAACAACTATATTTTCGGCAAAATCTTTGTGTACCTCTAAAAATGAGCCTTCGTCAATAACTTCCGATATAACATCACGCATATCATATGGCTGCAAATTGTTTTCGGGCAGTATGGTATTTAATTTAGGGCGTAACTCCACGGCACTTTCATAAGCAATTGCCGGCGCTTTTTCTTCGCAATTTTGCGGCATATAGCTCAATAACTTTTTGATATGTTGTATGGCCTCAATTTCGTTGGCGCAGGCAAAATGTGTTACGCCTGATTTTGTAGCATGCGTTGTTGCGCCGCCCAACTCTTCGGAGGTTACAATCTCGTGGGTAACGGTTTTAACCACATTAGGGCCGGTTACAAACATGTACGAGGTATGTTCAACCATTAAAATAAAATCGGTTATGGCTGGCGAATATACCGCGCCACCTGCACAGGGGCCCATAACAGCCGATATTTGAGGCACCACACCTGATGCCATTGTGTTGCGGTAAAATATATCGGCATACCCACCCAATGACACTACGCCCTCCTGAATACGAGCCCCGCCGGAGTCGTTAAGGCCAATTACCGGTGCGCCGTTTTTCATGGCAAGTTCCATTATTTTACAGATCTTTTCGGCATGGGTTTCTGATAATGACCCGCCAAAAACAGTAAAATCCTGTGAGAAAACGTAAACCAATCGGCTATTAATTGTTCCATAGCCGGTTACTACACCGTCTCCAGGGTATTTTTCTTTTTCCATTCCAAAGTCAGTAGAACGGTGCGCTACCAACATGCCTATTTCCTGGAAAGAGCCTTCGTCCATTAAAAAATGTAAACGCTCGCGGGCGGTTAGTTTTCCTTTTTTATGTTGACTATCTATCCGCGACTGGCCTCCGCCTAAAACGGCTTCTTCCTGTTTCTGCTTTAAAGCATCTAGTTTTTTATTCACAGCCTGGTTTATAATTGTAGTTGTTAAAAATAGGAATTATATCATTATTGAATGACATGCAGCACTAACTATATCATAAAATTGCATGCAATTTTTAGTTTATGACATTTCGGCTATTGTTTTTTATAAATTCAACCTTATTTTCGCAAACTAAACTTTACTTATTACTACTTGATCATATGTGCGCTAAAACTGATATAAGCCAGATCACCTACGAAAAATTATTGGAGGGTAACAAAAAATTTGTTCAGGATACTCTTGACCAGGATCCCAATTATTTTAAAAAATTAGCAAGCGGACAGACACCTCCCGTGTTATGGATAGGCTGCGCCGATAGCCGGGTTCCGGCAAACCAGATCACCAATACTAAACCAGGCGAAATTTTTGTACACCGTAACATAGCTAACATGGTTGTACACTCTGATATGAACATGCTATCGGTTTTGGATTACGCGGTTAATATCCTCGAAGTGCAACACGTAATTGTTTGCGGCCATTATGGGTGCGGAGGCGTAATTGCAGCATTAGGGAACAAGGAAAACGGATTAGTGGATAATTGGTTGCGGCATATTAAAGATGTTTACCGCTTACATGCTACCGAGCTGGATTGTATTTCAGATGAAAAAAAGCGGGCAGACCGTTTAGTAGAATTAAATGTTATTGAAAATGTAAATAATCTTACAGCTACTTCTATTGTACAAAACGCATGGAAAAATGGTAAGAAGCTAAGTGTACATGGTTGGGCCTATGAGTTAAGTACCGGATTTATAAATGATTTGCATGTGAGTGTTAATACCAATGATGATATAAATGAGGTGTTTAAGATTAAATAAATAATAGCCTATTTTATACCCTAATTTTAGTAGCAAGCGGCACCTTAACGCTAATATAGAGGCCGCTCGCATTTAGGTGAGATCTACCTATTCATCAACTCATCCAACTTATTACGCTCCGTCTGGAGTTCTCTTGCGAGCTTTTTCTCCTTTTCGTTGGCCTTAACCTTATGGGTTTGAAACTCTGTTGATAGCTCGTCGTACAATTTAATACGGTATGCGGCCTCTCTTCTGCTACTTGCCGATAGGTAAATAACCACAATTAACGCTGCTCCTAAAGCTAATACCAAACCCCACATTACCAAATTATAGGAGGTTTTAGAAACCGAAATGCCTAAAAAGCTAACTTCATTTAGCTTAGACTCCGATTCGTTCAGCGTTTGATCCTTATTATTTACATCGCCCTGCAGGGTAGCAATTCTTTTGTTTTGTACGCCCAACTTATTTTGAGCCTCCCTAAGCTTTTGTTTTACATTGTTTAGGGTATCCATATAACTTTGGTGAAAAGCAGCTACGGGAGGCTCCTGATAACGGTAAATCTTTTTAAGTACCTCATTGTATTGGCCGTTTAAACTATTATCAACCGGGCCCGCAGGCTGTGATGTATGCTTGTATCTGGTAGCAATTGGCTGGGTATATACTGGTTTAGCCACCGGCTTTACACCATTTTCTGGTTTTAAAGTATCCTGGCTAAAACAATAATGTATATTACCCAATAAAAACAAACCTATTATAATGCTGATCCTGTTATTCATACTTTGGTAAATGTATTGTGTGTTTATTGTAAATGTAATTGTATTTAGTTAAGCTGCTATTAATAAAAGTAAAAATAACACAAAAAACCAAATATTAAATCTATCCACAAATATCAAGCCTCATCCCTATATTAGCACCATGAATATCGGAATTATTGGTTTGGGCGATATGGGGCGTTTATATGCCAAAGCATTTGTAAAGGCTGGATACCATGTTTGCGGATGCGATTTGCCTCAGAACAGGGAAAAGGTGGAGGCTGAACTAACTCCCTTCGGCATTCAAATTTTAGATGATGGGCACCAGGTTTCAGCCAAGTCCGATCTTATAATATATTCGGTAGAAGCAGAAGCTATCGCCGCTGTTGTAGCTAAGTATGGGGCATCGGCAAAACCGGGTTCTATAGTTGCCGGGCAAACCTCGGTTAAACACCCCGAGATAGAGGCATTTGAAAAATATTTGCCATCTAATGTTTATATAGTTACCATACATGCCCTGCATGGCCCAGGGTTTGATCCCGATCAGCAGAAACTCGCTCTTATTCCTCATCGGAGCACGCCCGAGGTTTATCAGCGCATGCTCGATTTATTTATGGCTATCGGATCAGACATTGTAGAGATCCCCGATTACCATGAACACGATAAAATAGTAGCCGATACCCAGGCCGTAACCCATGTAGGTTTTGAAAGTATGGGCACCGCCTGGAAAGAGGCCGGGTTTTTCCCCTGGGAAAACGCCTCGTATATTGGGGGTATTGATAATGTTAAGATACTAACAACCCTACGGATCTTTAGCTATAAGGCGCATGTATACGCTGGTTTGGCCATATTAAACCCCTATGCAAGGCAGCAGGTTAAACGCTATGCGGAGTCGGAGTCGGAGTTGTTTAAGCTGATGATAAAGGAAGAAGAAAAGGCTTTTAGGATACGTATATATAAGGCACGCGATTTTGTTTTTCACGAAAGCCGCAAACCTATCTTGCTGAACGATTCGGTAATGAAGGAATTTGCTTTAGGCAGCCAACCCGAATTGCGTAAACCTAACTCGCACCTGAGCTTATTAAGCATGGTTGATGCCTGGTACCATTTAGGTGTAAACCCTTACGATAACCTCATTTGCCAAACCCCGCCTTTCCGCCTGCGGCTTGGCATAGCCGAATATTTGTTTAAAAACGAAGAGTTGCTCGAAGAATCAATAGAAGCGGCACTCTACGATAAAACCATTCGTGGCGACGATCTGGAATTCCATTCGGCCGTGCGGGAATGGTCGTCGCTTATTGTTTATGGTGATATGAAAGGCTATAAAGAACACTTTAACCAGGTTAAAGCCTTTTTTGGCGACAGGCTGGAAGAAGGTAAGCAACAAAGTGCCGAACTGATCAGAAGGTTAATGATGGAATAATGAAACAAATTCAGTACTTTTGTACTTAAACAAGTACTTAATTACTGAATTATGGAAGTTTTAAACTATACCGAATTTAGACGCAATCTTGCTAAAAGCCTTGATATGGTGAATGACGATGCGGAAACAGTAATTGTATCACGCACCAAAGGTAAAAGTGTTGTTGTTATGGGTTTAACAGAATACAATTCATTAATGGAAACCCTGCATTTAGTAAAGAGCGAAATTAACAGAAAGCGACTGCAAGAGTCAATAGATGAAATGAATAATGGCGATTTCCAATCTCATGACCTTATAGAGAAATAAATGGAACTTGTTTGGCAAACAAATGCCTGGGAAGATTATTTACATTGGCAGCAAGTTGATAAAAAAACTTTAAGCCGCATCAACGACCTTATAAAAGAATGTTTACGTTCCCCCTTTAAAGGTATAGGTAAGCCCGAACCGCTCAAAGGTAATTTCTCGGGTTGCTGGAGCAGAAGGATCACAGATGAACACCGCTTGGTATATCAAATTAAAGATGATAGATTACACATACTACAATGCCGGTATCATTACACTAGATAGATGTTTATGGGCAATTGCTACCATTGCGTTATTAACCAATTAATTAACTCAAGTAGTTAGTTAAGGTGTTTTTTTGTTCAAAATAAAAACGGGATAAATGGAATAATGTTGCTTACAAAAGCTATCTTCACATACAGCAAGATCTGGCATTCTTTTTCTTAAAAGAAGTCACTAGGTCGCGATCGATAGTTTATATTATTAACATTTGAACCCAAGGAATGACACATATGTTTAGCTGGAAAAAAATACTTCGCTTTTTTTTGAGCTTTTTAGTCATTATCTGTTCCGCAGTTGTTATTGATCTGGCTTGCGGTCCCGAGCCCGATCCTTATGATATTGGAGTATCTTTTTTTCACAATAATATTTCTGGGGATAGATCCTATAGCGCGTTTTATTTTACCAACAGCCAATTTTTGTATGCTTTAGAAGAGCCAGTGAGTGAACAGGAGATTAACTCGCGGGAATGGGCTTCATATTTAAAAGATAATGTAAAAGCTTCCGACGTGAAAAGAGTGATGTATCAGCTCGATCATCAAACCGACAGTATTTTATTACAAGGGTATCTAAATCTGAAAAACCAGTTGACCGATAGCCTTAAATTTAATACTTTTCTGCACGCCTTAAGAAAAAACAAAACCGCGTTGTTGTATTACAGGTTTGTTAAAATCATAGAACCTGCCGTAAGTTATAAAGACCCTTGGCGATCGGAATCGGTCGATACCGTTTATTTACTAAAAAACGCAACTTATGCTTTAAAAGAAGCGGCATCGGTAAATGATGATTTTTTAAGAACAAGATATTATTACCAAGCACAACGCCTCTTTCATTATGCAGGGCAAAATGAATTGGCTATTGTCATTTACAATAACCATATTGCCAATGCTAGATCTAGTTACTATATCAAAGGCTTAACACTTGGACTGCGGGCTGGTGAAGAATGGAGGATGGGCGATCCAGCTAAATCCGCATATCATTTTCAAAGCTGTTTAAAGACTTCCCGGAAAGACGCATACAAGCCTATCAAAATTATGTAGCCAATAAGATACCTGAAAACGATATCATTGCTTTTGCCAAGAACAAGGATGAAAAGGCCGTTATTTATGCAATGAATGGCTTTTATACATCGGACTTTAATACAAAATATTTAAGAAAAGTTTACAACATTGCTCCTCGCTCACCATTTGTTGAGTTGTTACTGACCCGTGAGGTAAACAAATTGGAAGCTGGATATTTAACGCCTAAATTGACGGACCATTTACCTTATGATAATTTAAGCTCCGATTATTACGGCTGGAATGATTCATTAAAAAAGACTAAAAATGTAGGTAAACGTATCAGCGAACTGGAGGCTTTCTGTACTCTTTTAGCTAAAGAACAGAAATGTAAGAATCCACAGTTAGGGATGATTACAAAAGCATATCTGGATTGGATGGCAGGCAAAAACGCGGCCGGGTTCGCTGGAATAAATCAAGTAGATGATGCTGGATTAAATACAAGACTGTATGATCAGAAACAATTTGTTAAACTGCTACTTATAACTCAGAAGATAAAAAAGCTTGATAGCGTTTCTGAGCGGGAACTAACACCCTCCTTATCCTGGCTAGATGGAAAGGTCAAACATGAATCATTTACAAACGGTGAGTTGATAAAGGACGTTTATGTCTACGAAAGAGATCGTCGGTTAAGAAGATTCACTTGGTCTGCGCGAGATTTATATCAGAAATTATTAGTTCCGATGTATTTATCCCAGCACGATACAACTAAAGCAGCACTGGCTATGTTAAAAGGCATGCCCAAATTGATCGGTGATACCTTAAGATGCTTCCATCAGAATTATGGGGATGATTTTACGACAGTCAATTTCTGGCAAAATTGTTTACACTCTTCAAATTTGCGCCAACTTATTTCCTATAAGAAAAAGCGGGAAAGTAACTCTTATATAAAGGTTTTGACATCAGGCTTAAAGCTAACGTCGTTTGATTGCTTGTACAATTTACTGGGAACAGCCTATATACGAGAGCATAATTACAAAAAAGCAATGTCAGCTCTAGGTAAGATCAAAAAGCATACAGTGAAAGATTTCCCACTCAGTTCTTACGATGGCTCAAGGCTCAAAAGTAATCCTTTTGTCCTGCAAATCAAAGATTATCCTAAAAATTATCACCCGGGCAAGTGTGGCAGTTATTCAAAATTGCGCTTTGCAAAAACAATGTATAGACTTCAGATGGCTACGAAACGCGACCCAAAAAAAGCCGCTCAATATAATTTTGCGACGGCCATAGGCTTGTACAATACCTCTCGTTACGGCAATGCTTGGTTTATGATAGCTTATACATATTCTGACTCTTGGGTTGAAGCGCAGCGCAGAGAGCTGCTCTATTATGACCAGGACCTCAATAAAACGTTAAATGCCGAAAAGCTTTTTTTACAGGCCAGACTGTTAAGTAACGATCCTGAATTTAAGGGAAAATGCACCTTTATGGCTGCTAAATGTAAACAAAATCGCTACAAGGGTTCAGATGATGCATTTTGGCATTATAAATATTTCCATCAACAAGCCGGCAAGTACAAAAACGAGATCAGAAGAAACCCTTATTTTAAAGAGCTTAGTAAAGGCTACTCACGAACTCGGTTTTATAAAATCGCAGTAGATGAATGTAGCTATTTTCGTGATTTTTTGACTTTTACACAAAAAAGCACGCTAAAAAAAAGTAAATCAGCAACCCGTCGTCCAATTTGAAATCTATTATTAACCATTTTAACGGTGTTTTGCGATTGCAACTTGGAATAGTATTTCCTTAAGATCTTATCTTCAATAGATAGACTTTTTTCTTATTTGGCAGCAGCAATTGTACTCAGACCAGAACTTCATCAATTATACCAAACTCCTTAGCCTCACTGGCTATCATCCAATGATCCCGATCGCATACTTGGTCAACTTTTTGATTATCCTGACCACTATGTTTGGCAATAATTTCATTCAGCTCTTTTTTCACTTTTAACACCTGTATAGCAGTGATCTCAATATCCGACGCCTGGCCTTGTACGCCACCCAGGGGTTGGTGCAGCATTATTCTGGAGTGTGCCAAGGCAGACCGTTTACCTGCTGCTCCCCCGCATAATAATATAGCACCGAAAGATAACGCCATGCCGGTACAGATGGTTGCTACATCCGGACTTATCAATTGCATGGTATCATAAATACCAAATCCGGCATATACTTCGCCACCTGGTGAGTTGATGTACATGTGGATGTCCTTCTTGGGGTCGGTCGATTGCAGAAATAGTAATTGGGCCTGTACAATGTTTGCAATATTAGCCTCAACAGGCGCGCCCATAAAAATTATCCGATCCATCATCAGTCTCGAAAATACATCCATTTGCGACACCCTCATTTCGCGTTCCTCGGTTATGTAAGGTGTCATCGCAATCGGCATATTGTTTTTTTCAATTCCTGAAACATAAGTGTCTATATGAGTAGCTTGCACATGGCAATGCCCAACCGCAAATTTGCGGAACTCGTTTTTGTCGATATTCATAATGATTTTGGTTTAACGTTTACTAAAAAGTAGTCGTATTTTTTGGCTGAAACTGCGATACTCCGGTTGAGCAAACAACAACTGATGCACGGCTTCTATTTCTTTTTTGAGCTGTCTGCGGCCGTACTGCTGTATGGAATCATAGGCTTTTTTCTGCCATATTACTTTTTCTGCCAAATCACTGTCCAATATCAGTCTTGCCTCAAATAATAAAGTGTTGCCCGTATCGGCTGATTTCAAAATATGGTCTTCTATATTTTTGGTTTCATTCCAGGAAGTCATCATACGTCAATGCTTTTTCTTTAATTGTTTCCCTCACCTTTTCTAAACATTTGTACTTCTGCACGGTGGCACTACGCACACCTCCATAATCAAATTTATCTGCTATTTCTGTTAAAGTCAGCTTGTCGTAGTAAAATCCTCTTAACAGTTCCATACATTTTTTGCCCGCGGTTTCTAAAAAGCGCATCAGTCGGTGGTTTGATGGATTTTCATAATGCTCATCAAGCATCGTATCAATATTATCTAACGATACATTTTGTTTGCTTTTATGATAGCGCTTTACCCATAAATTTTTTGCAGTACCTACGATGTAAGCGGTATCATTGTTCAATCCTACCCCGGAGGCCATGGTTTTTTCGTAATAAATAACCAAGGCATCTTGAAAAACATCTTTAGTTTCTTCAAAAGAGCCCCCCATGCGGCTAATGTATCGTGCAACAATCGGGAAAGCGTTTTTATACAACCTTATAAAAAGCTCCTGCCTAGTTAAGGCGTGGTTTAAATTGCTGGTAGCTGGCATATAATATCGTTTAATGATATGTGCTGATTACGAGTCAAGTATCACCTTTTTATTTTAATTATTTAGTTAAGGTAAAAGTAAATTAAACCGATGACAGACAAAAACACCCTGCATTTTATTCCGCTTAAAATATTTACAAAAATAACTCGCTAAGTATTTGATAATTAATATTAGTTTCCTATCTTTGCCGTCCCTTAACGGGGAAATACTGTCTTGAACGAAGCCCTACTGCTTCGATGGGCAAAAAAATTAAATAAAGAAAATGTCAGGAATAATTGGTAAAAAAGTAGGTATGACCAGTATTTTCGATGAGGCAGGGAAAAATATCCCTTGTACCGTAATCGAAGCTGGGCCATGTGTAGTAACACATGTAAAGTCTGTGGATACAGACGGCTACGCCGCGGTTCAGTTGGCGTATGGTGATAAGAAGGAAAAAAATACTTCCGGACCATTGAAAGGCCATTTCCTAAAAGCCGGTACTACTCCTAAACGTAAACTTGTTGAATTCAAAGAATTTCAGGATGAAAAAAATCTTGGTGACACTGTCACTGTAGATATTTTCTCTGCAGGTGATTTCGTGGATGTTGTAGGTACCTCTAAAGGTAAAGGTTTTCAAGGTGTTGTTAAACGTCATGGTTTTGCGGGTGTGGGTATGCAAACTCACGGTCAGCACAATCGTTTAAGAGCCCCAGGTTCATTAGGAGCTTCTTCTTGGCCTTCACGTGTATTTAAAGGTATGCGTATGGCTGGTCAAACTGGTAATAGCCGTGTTAAGGTTCAAAACCTTCAGGTTGTTAAAGTGTATCCGGAGCAAAATCTGTTAGTTGTTAAGGGTTCCATTCCAGGAGCTAAGGGTTCATTTGTAATTGTGGATAAATAAGATGGAAGTTAAAGTATTAAACGTATCAGGCAAAGAAACGGGTGCAAGTGTGCATCTACCTGAGTCGATATTTGGTATTGAGCCCAACGATCACGCAATTTATTTGGACGTTAAGCAGTATTTGGCTAACCAACGCCAGGGAACTCATAAATCCAAACAACGTAACGAAATTGCAGGTTCAACCCGCAAATTGTACAAACAAAAAGGCACCGGTGGTGCTCGTGCAGGTAGTATTAAATCTCCTTTGTTTAATGGTGGTGGCCGTGTATTTGGTCCGCAACCACGCGACTACAGCTTTAAGCTGAACAAGAAGCTAAAACAACTTGCCCGCAAATCAGCCCTAAGCTATAAAGCACAGGATAACAGTATCGTAGTTTTAGAAGACTTCAATTTTGAAGCCGTAAAAACTAAAACTTACATACAGTTTGTAGCTGATTTAAATCTGACAGACGAAAAAACACTGTTAGTATTACCGGCAGCCAATAACAATATTTATTTATCAAGCAGAAATCTGAAAAAGGCTAAAGTTATTACAGCAGACCAGTTGAGCACATATGATGTGTTAAACGCGGGTAAGTTGTTATTAACCACTGGTTCTGTTAAAACTTTGGAGGAAGCATTAGCTAAGTAATCATGGAAGTATTAAAAAAACCCTTACTTACTGAAAAGGTATCGATATTAACTGAGAAGCTTAATCGTTATGCCTTTATTGTTGACCCCCGGGCTAACAAAATCCAGATCAAAGGAGCAATTGAGACCATGTATGGTATTAATGTAGTAGCAGTAAACACCATGCGCTATGTTGGAAAGTTGAAGAATCGCAATACTAAAGCAGGTGCCATATCAGGCCGCGCTGCTAAGTATAAAAAAGCGATCATCACTTTAAAAGATGGTGAAACTATAGACTTTTATAGCACAATATAAAGATGGCAGTTAAAAGATTTAAACCGGTAACCCCCGGTACCCGTTTTAGGGTAGGTGCCGATAACTCAGATATCACCACAAACGTTCCTGAAAAAACGTTGGTAGTATCTCATAAAAGATCGGGTGGTCGTAACCACGATGGTAAAATGACGATGCGCTACCTAGGTGGCGGTCACAAAAAATCATACAGGTTAATAGACTTTAAACGTGATAAGTTTGATATCAATGCAACTGTTGCAACCATAGAATATGATCCAAATCGCTCAGCACGTATAGCTTTATTGCATTACGTTGATGGCGAAAAAAGATACATGATTGCACCAGAAGGATTAACAGTAGGACAAATAGTAGTATCTGGCGAAAAATCAGCTCCCGAAGTTGGTAATAGCTTGCCGCTAAAAAACATCCCACTGGGTTCTATCATCCACAACATAGAGTTAAACCCCGGCCAAGGCGGTATAATGGCCCGTTCTGCAGGTACATATGCTCAGCTTTCGGCACGTGATGGCAAATATGCTATCATCAAATTGCCTTCGGGCGAAACACGTATGATATTGCTTTCTTGTATGGCAACTATCGGTACCGTTTCAAACGGGGATAAAGCAAATGAGGTGTTGGGTAAAGCTGGCCGTAAACGTTGGTTAGGCCGTCGTCCTAGAGTTCGTGGTGTAGCCATGAACCCGGTAGATCACCCTATGGGTGGTGGCGAGGGCAGGGCCTCAGGTGGTCACCCACGTTCACGCAAAGGTTTATTAGCTAAAGGCTTCAAAACCCGCGACAAAAAGAAATCATCTGATCGTTATATCATTGAAAGAAGGAAGAAATAATGGCACGTTCAATTAAAAAAGGACCTTATATTGATCATAACCTGGAAAGAAAAGTTCTGACCTTGAATGATTCAGCAAAAAAATCGGTAGTAAAAACCTGGTCACGTCGTTCCATGATCTCTCCAGATTTCGTTGGTCATACGTTCGCGGTACACAATGGTAATAAATTTATCCCTGTGTACGTTACAGAAAACATGGTTGGACATAAGTTGGGTGAATTTGCGCCAACACGTACATTCCGTGGTCACGCAGAAAAGAAAAAATAAGGCATGGAAGCAACAACTAAAATAAAAAAGTCTGTATTAATCAGACAGCAAAAAGAAGCAGCGAAAGCTCTTGTTGGCGGCGCTTCTATCGCTAAATTACAAAACTGCCCTACCTCACCACGTAAAATGCGTTTGGTGGTTGATTTGATCAGAGGCGAAAAAGTAGAGAAAGCGCTATACATATTAAAGTATACAAATAAAGAAGCAGCCATCAGAGTTGAGAAACTATTATTATCAGCTATTAAAAACTGGGAAGCTCACAACGAAGGCAAACGTGTTGAAGACAGTGCTTTATATGTAAAGGAAATATCTGTTGGTGGTGGTCGTCAATTAAAAAGATTACGCCCGGCTCCACAAGGAAGAGGATACCGTATCAGGAAACGTTCTAACCACGTAACCTTAGTTGTGGATAGTAAAAACGATAACAATTAATTTGAAATGGGACAAAAAGCACATCCAATAGGCAACAGATTAGGGATCATCAGAGGTTGGGATTCTAACTGGTACGGTGGTAACAAATACGCCGACAAATTAGTTGAAGACGAAAAGATCCGCAAATATCTTTCAGTACGTATCTCCAAAGGTGGCGTATCAAAAGTAGTAATTGAGCGTACGTTAAAACGCATCACTGTAACCATTCATACTGCCCGTCCGGGTATTGTAATTGGTAAAGGTGGTCAGGAAGTTGATAAGATTAAAGAAGAATTGAAAAAACTGACTAAAAAGGACGTTCAAATCAACATCTTCGAAATAAAACGCCCTGAACTTGATGCTCAGTTAGTAGCAGAAGGTATAGCGAAACAATTAGAAGCGCGTATTTCTTTCCGTCGTGCCATGAAAACCACAATTGCCGCAACCATGAGAATGGGTGCCGAAGGAATTAAGGTAATGACATCGGGCCGTTTAGGCGGTGCTGAAATGGCACGTTCTGAACAATATAAAGAAGGAAGAATTCCATTGCACACTTTCCGTGCAGACATTGACTATGCATTAGGCGAAGCTTTAACTACCTATGGAAAAATAGGTGTAAAGGTTTGGATTTGCAAAGGCGAGGTTTACGGCAAACGCGATCTATCTCCAAATATTGGTGGTACTAGCAGCAGTAGCGGTAAAGGTGGCCGTCCGGAAGGCGCGGCATCATACGGTGAACGTGGCGGCGAACGCAGAGGCGGTGGCCCGGGTGAGCGTCGTGGAAATGACAGAGGCCGCGGCGGAAACGCGGGTGGTGGCGGTCAAGGCGGTAACAATCGTGGCGGTGGCCAGGGTGGTGGCGGTAATCGTCCCGGCGGTCAGGGCGGAAGTCGCCCAGGCGGTCAAGGTGGTGGCGGTAGTCGTCCAGCCGGAAAGAGATAATTAATACAAAGTCGAGACAGACATCGTTTATATAAGAATTAGAAAAAATGCTACAGCCAAAAAGAACGAAGTTCAGGAAGATGCAAAAAGGCAGGATGAATGGTTTAGCCAGTCGTGGTGCAGAGCTATCATTCGGTTCATTCGGTATAAAATCACTCGAAGCGGCATGGATAACCAGCCGTCAGATCGAGGCTGCCCGTATCGCTGTAACACGTTTTATGAAACGTGAAGGCCAGGTATGGATCCGTATATTCCCTGATAAGCCGGTTACTAAAAAACCAGCAGAGGTACGTATGGGTAAGGGTAAAGGTGCTCCTGAATATTGGGTAGCAGTAGTACGCCCGGGAAGAATCATTTTTGAAGCCGAAGGTGTACCTTTGGAAGTTGCTAAAGAAGCTTTAAAGCTTGCAGCAGCAAAACTACCGGTACAAACAAAATTTGTATTACGTAGAGATTACGTAGAAGAGCAATAACAATAAACAGTTATCGGTCGGGAGTTGCCTCTTATCAGTAGACTAACGCAACTTGGTGATCATAACATATAATTAACAAGAAAATGAAGAACTCAGAAATTTTAGAGCTATCAACCGAAGAACTTGGAGCTAGGATCGGGGAAGAAAGGGCCAATTTAACTAAACTGAAATTTGCTCACGCGGTTTCGGCTATTGAAAACCCTACCCGCATTACCAAAGTAAGGAAAGATATTGCTCGTTTAAATACTGAATTAACCAAGCGCAAAGCGGCGTCTGCTTCTGAAAAGAATTAATTTTTAGAATTGAAATGGAAAGAAATTTAAGAAAAACACGTACCGGTTTGGTAGTTAGCAACAAAATGGAAAAATCCATAGTTGTAGCTGTAGAACGGAAAGTGAAACACCCGATCTATGGTAAGTTCGTTAAGAAAACTACCAAATTTATGGCTCACGACGAAGCAAATACCTGTGGTATTGGCGATACCGTATTGATTATGGAAACCCGTCCGTTGAGCAAGAGCAAAAACTGGAGATTAGTACAAATTTTAGAAAGGGCTAAATAAGATGGTACAACAGGAATCAAGATTAAATGTTGCCGATAACAGCGGAGCTAAAGAAGTTTTAGTAATCCGTGTATTGGGTGGAACAGGTAAGAGATACGCCTCAATTGGGGATAAAATTGTTGTTACCGTAAAAAGTGCTCTACCGTCAGGTAACATAAAAAAAGGTACAGTGTCAAAAGCCGTAGTGGTTAGAACCAAAAAAGAAATCCGCAGGAAAGATGGTTCATATATCCGTTTCGACGACAACGCAGCAGTTTTGTTGAACAACCAGGACGAACCGAGAGGTACTCGTATTTTTGGACCGGTTGCCAGAGAATTGCGTGAAAAACAATTCATGAAAATTGTATCATTAGCACCGGAGGTATTGTAAAATGGAAAGAAAGAAAAACACACAACCTAAATTAAAGATCAAAAAAGGTGATCTTGTTATGGTTATAGCCGGCGATTCAAAAGGCACACAAGGTAAAGTGATGCAAGTATTGGTAACTAAAGGCCGCGTTATGGTTGAAGGTGCCAATATGGTATCAAAACATACAAAACCAAATGCTACTACCCCAAATGGCGGTATTATTAAACAAGAAGCATCTTTACATATTTCAAACATTATGCTGGTTGATCCTAAAACAGGTAAGCCAACCCGTGTAGGCAGAAAGAAAAACAGTGAAGGTAAATTAGTTAGAGTAGCAAAAAAATCGGGGGAGGAAATTAAGTAATGACTTACATACCAAGATTAAAATCGAAATATAAGGACGAAATTCGTACTGCGCTGAAAGATAAATTTCAGTACAAAAGCGTAATGCAAGTTCCTAAGTTAGAGAAAATAGCCATCAACCAGGGTGTTGGTGCTGCTACAACTGACAAAAAATTAATTGATGTAGCTATTAATGAGCTAACAACGATTACTGGTCAGCAAGCCGTTTCATCAAAATCTAAAAAGGATATATCAAACTTTAAATTACGTAAAAACATGCCAGTAGGTGTACGTGTTACTTTACGTGATAATAATATGTATGAGTTTTTAGATCGTTTAATTGCAGTGGCATTGCCACGTATCCGTGATTTTAAAGGCATTAACGATAAAGGTTTTGATGGCCGGGGTAACTATACTTTAGGTATAACAGAGCAAATAATATTCCCAGAGATAAATATTGATAAAATCAATAAAATAATGGGTATGGATATTACCTTTGTAACCTCAGCAAAAAATGATGTTGAAGCATTGGAATTGCTTAAACAATTTGGTTTACCATTTAAAAATCAAACTAACAATAATAATGGCTAAAGAAGGTGTAAAAGCACGTGAAGTAAAACGTGCCAGAATTGTTGCTAAATATGCTGATAAAAGAGCAGCCCTTAAAGCAGCTGGTGATTTTATAGGATTGGATAAATTGCCTAAGGCATCATCTCCGGTAAAGTTACATAACCGTTGTAAATTAACAGGTCGCCCTCGTGGATATATGCGTCAGTTTGGTATTTCACGTGTTACGTTCCGTGAAATGGCTTTGGCTGGTAAAATACCAGGAGTAAAGAAAGCGAGCTGGTAACTTGATTTCGGATTTCTGAATTTTGATTTCGGAATTTGAGTTTGATGTCGGATTTCGGAATTTCGATTTCGGAATTTGTTAATCATAACAAAATGATAAAATAATAAATCGAACATCAGATATTCGAGTCAGGTAAATCCGAAATCGAACATCCGATATCCGAAATAGGTAAATCTTAAATCGAACATCAGGTATCCGAAATAGGTAAATCTTAAATCGAACATCAGATATCCGAGATAGGTAAATCGGAAATCGAACATCCGATATCCGAAATAAGTGACAAGAATTAACCGATGGAAGGTCGTCGCCGTGAGGCGAAGGAAACCACTATCATTACAAACAAATAAATGAATACAGATCCAATTGCAGATTATCTTACACGAGTAAGGAATGCTATTAAAGCCAACCACAGGGTTGTTGAAATTCCTGCATCAAACCTGAAAAAGGAAATCACGAAAGTGCTTTTTGATAAAGGTTACATCACAAACTTTAAGTTTGAGGATAACGGTCCGCAAGGCACTATTAAAGTGGCTTTGAAATACCATCCGATAACTAAAATTTCTGCTATACGTAACTTATCACGTATCAGCAAACCAGGTTTGAGAAAGTATGCAGGCACGGCTAAAATGCCAAGAGTGTTAAACGGTTTAGGAATAGCCATACTATCAACTTCAAAAGGCATCATGACCGATAAAGAAGCACGTACATTAAATGTAGGTGGAGAAGTATTATGTTACGTTTATTAATCAAATAAGGAGAGCAAAAAAATGTCAAGAGTAGGAAAAGCACCAATAGCAATCCCCGCAGGCGTTACCGTTACCGTATCTGATAATAACACAGTAACAGTAAAAGGCCCTAAAGGTGAATTAACGCAATTAGTTGATACAGATATCACTATTGCACAGGAAGACGGACAGTTAACTGTTCAACGTCCTTCAGAACAAAAACGTCATAAAGCATTACATGGTTTATACCGTGCATTGATAAATAATATGGTTATTGGTGTAACAACAGGTTACAAGTTAGAGCAAGAGCTTGTAGGTGTAGGTTATAGGGCCACTAACACAGGTAATACATTAGATTTAGTTTTGGGATTTTCTCACCACTATGTATTTGAATTGCCTAAAGAAATTAAAGTTACAACAACTGCTGAAAAGGGTAAAAACCCAACCATTATTTTAGAATCTAACGATAAACAACTGATCGGTCAGGTAGCGGCAAAAATTCGTTCGTTACGCGCCCCTGAGCCATATAAAGGTAAAGGTATCAAGTTTGTTGGCGAGATTTTGAGAAGAAAAGCAGGTAAATCAGCATCTAAAAAATAACAGACATGGCAGCTAAATTAAATAGAAGAGACAGAATTAAAAGAGGGATCAGAAAACGTCTTTCAGGTTCTTCAGAGCGTCCGCGCCTGTCAGTATATAGAAGCAACAAAGGCATCTATGCTCAAATCATAGATGACGTTACCGGAAAAACATTGGTTTCGGCTTCATCATTATCCAAAGAGTTTGCTACAACAGGCAGTAAAGTTGATCAATCGGTAGCGGTTGGTAAAATGGTAGCCGAGAAAGCAATTTCTGCAGGTATAAATCAAGTAGTTTTTGATAGGAATGGATATTTGTATCATGGTCGTGTTAAGTCATTGGCTGAAGGTGCACGTGAAGGTGGTTTAATATTTTAATTACAACAAGAGATGTCAACTATTAATATAAAAAGAGTAAAATCAAGCGAAATTGAGTTAAAAGATCGTTTGGTTAGCATCCAACGTGTAGCCAAAGTAACCAAAGGTGGGCGTACTTTCAGTTTTTCCGCTATCGTGGTAGTGGGTGATGAGAACGGGATAGTAGGTTACGGGTTAGGTAAGGCTAAAGAGGTTACCGAGGCAATTGCCAAAGGTATTGATGATGCTAAAAAAAACCTGGTAAAAGTTCCAATCATTAACGGAACTGTACCTCACGAACAAATTGGTAAATTTTCAGGTGGTTTTGTATTTATCAAGCCTGCTGCAAATGGTACCGGTGTTATTGCTGGTGGTGCAATGCGCGCAGTATTAGAGTCTGCAGGCGTACACAATGTATTGGCAAAATCAAAAGGTTCATCAAACCCACATAACGTGGTTAAGGCAACTGTTTCGGCATTATCGCAATTGCGCGATGCTTATACAGTAGCACAACAACGTGGAATTAGTTTAGGTAAAGTATTTAACGGATAATCAATCATGGCCAAAATCAAAATAACCCAGATTAAGAGCGTGATCGATAGAAGTGAGCGCCAGAAAAGAACCATCGAAGCATTAGGTTTGAGACGAATCAACCATAGTGTAGAAGTTGAAGCTAATGCAGCTATCATCGGAATGGTAAGAAAAGTAAATCATTTGGTAGCAGTAGAAAACATTTAATGTTATGAATTTAAGTAATCTGAAACCTGCAAAAGGTTCTACTAAAAATAGAAAAAGAATAGGCCGTGGTACTGGTTCTGGCCGTGGCGGAACATCAACCCGCGGACATAAAGGTGCTGGCTCACGCTCTGGTACTTCCAGGAAGATCGGTTTTGAAGGTGGTCAAATGCCTTTACAACGCCGTGTTCCTAAAGTAGGTTTTAAAAACCCTAATCGTGTGGAGTATGTAAGTGTTAACTTAGACGCATTACAAGGATTAGTGGAGCAATACAATATTACTGCAGTTGATTTTGATACCCTGAAACAACATGGTTTAGTATCAAGAAACGACTTGGTAAAAGTATTGGGCCGTGGCGAATTAAAAGCAAAATTAGAAGTAAAAGCACACGCGTTTTCGGCCACTGCGCAAGCAGCTATCGAAGCAGCAGGCGGTTCAATCGTTAAGTTATAAATTTCCATGAAGAAATTTTTCACCACTTTATCCAATATTTGGAAAATCGAAGATCTAAGGGTACGTATAACAAATACGTTCCTATTTCTTTTGATATATCGCGTAGGCTCATTCATTGTGTTGCCAGGAGTAGCCGCATCATCTTTGGACTCCGAAAGAGGTAAAGAAGGTTTGATGGGTCTGTTGAATATGTTTGCAGGCGGTTCTTTTTCGCGCGAATCAATTTTCGCTTTGGGGGTAATGCCTTATATTTCTGCTTCTATTGTGGTGCAGTTATTAGGTATTGCTGTTCCATATTTTACAAAATTGCAGAAGGAAGGTGAAAGCGGTCGTAATAAACTGAATCAATGGACACGTTATCTTACCATAGCTATAACTGCATTGCAGGCAATAGGGTATGTAAGTTCACAGGTTTCGCCTAGCGCTAAACTTATACCGGAGCCATTTTTCACAATTTTATCCGTATTTGTATTAACTGCCGGAACACTATTTGTAATGTGGTTAGGTGAGAAAATTACTGACAAGGGAATTGGTAATGGTATATCATTAATTATCATGGTAGGTATTATTGCACAACTACCATCAGCTTTAATGCAAGAACTTTCAGCCCGGTTTACCGGTACAGGTGGGTTATTTATATTTGTGATCGAAATTATTGCCTTAATTGCAGTAGTGATGTTCACTATATTAATAGTTCAAGGTACCCGAAAGATTGCTGTTCAATATGCAAAACGTATCGTAGGCAATAAACAGTATGGAGGTGTAAGGCAGTATATTCCGTTAAAGGTAAATGCGGCAGGTGTTATGCCTATTATATTTGCGCAGGCTTTAATGTTTATCCCGGCTACTATATCTTCTTTTTTCCCTAATATAGCATCAAACGGCATATTGATATCATTGTCTAACTATACATCATGGGAACATAATTTACTGTTTGCGTTATTAATTATAATATTCACATATTTTTATACGGCTATTACAGTTAACCCCAAACAAATGTCTGATGACATGAAAAAGAATGGTGGTTTTATACCTGGTATCAAACC
>JANXTT010000027.1 GCA_025352225.1 Mucilaginibacter sp.
CCGTCTTGGATAGAACTTAAAGTTACCATCAGCATTAATAGAAGATTTAAAAACAGATTTGGTAATGTCCAAAAATAGACAGAAATTGCTCGAAAGGTTGTGCATAAAGAATGATTTACTTGGTCGTAATTTTTCTTTAATATATTGATTATCAATATAATGCACAACTTTTTCTTTCATTTTTATATCACTTTTCAATCGCACAACACGTTACTTATAATTAAAATTTGATACTTTCGCCAAAAAAAAGAGTAAATGTCTGCAAAAAATAAAGCTGTTTTTTTAGATCGAGATGGTGTACTAAATAAAGAATTAGGTGACTATGTATGCCAGGTAGAAGATTTTGTTGTTTTAGATAACTTTGAAACCTTAAAAACGCTTCAAGACAAGGGCTATTTACTTATTGTTGCTACTAATCAGGGTGGCCTTGCCAAAGGTTGGTATACCGAAAACGAACTGGCAAAAATGCATGCACATCTACGGCAACTCTATAAAGAGCATGGTGTTGAATTTACCGATGTTTTTTATTGCCCCCATCATCCAAACTTTACAGGTGATTGCGATTGCCGGAAACCTAAACCCGGTTTATTGTTGCAAGGTATTGCGAAGTATAATATTGATCCTTCCCTATCCTATTTCATTGGCGACCGCGACCGTGATGTTGAAGCCGGCACCGCCGCGGGAGTTACCGGTATTTTGATTAACAGCGACCAACCAATAAGTGAAGTTTTACATTTGATTGCCTGATAGATCAGCCTTTGGGGTTGGCGATGTATTATAATGGATTATTACGATGATCGTAAAAACTAAGAACTACTTGGCCAGATACTTACCCATCGCTTTTTCTAGCGTTGGATCCATACGGTAAACATCATCATAGTAGGCTAGCTTACCATCCTGACCTGGCCAACATGTGTAATAATTAATAAACAACTGAACGGACCTTACATCTATATATTTGGACCGAAGTTCGAACCCCGGTACAGATCTTTTTGCCTTCAGTAATTTGAATCGCGTTGTGTCTTTAAGGTTTTGTGGCTCCATGCCTACCTCCATACGTATCTCATCAATCCTGGTGGTATCGCCAACCAATACCTGAGCCAGCTTTAAGGGATCCTCAACACGAACGCACCCATGGCTAACCGCACGCCATGCTTTTTTAAAGGCTTTTTTATTAGGCGTATCGTGCAGGTAAATACTGCTTTCGTTATCAAATATGAATTTAAATTTCCCTAAAGCGTTAAGATCGCTGGCATCCTGCTTAAACTTATAAGGTATTTTTTGGCGAGCAATCCTGTTCCATCTAATGGTATCTGGTTCTGTAACTAATTTATCCTTGTAATATACCCGGATGTTATTATTCACTAAATATTCAGGGTCTTTTTGCAGGGCATAGTAAATTTCGTTTTGTGCAATACTAGTAGGTATATTCCATGTGGGGTTTAGCTGTATGGTTGCTATCCGGCTAGTTAATATTGTTGTTTCGTGGTTCAGGGGTTTATCATCAAGGTTATGAGTTTGCAAATATTTTTTTAGATGTTCATCATAATCTGTCGGTCTGGGTTCGCCTACACAAACTTTCATATTAAATATCTGTTGATTGTTTTCTACCCATTGCAAGTTAAACGCGGGAATATTTACCCAAAGGTATTTGTTGTGTTTAGCTGGGGTTTGCCATCTGAGGCGCTCCATGTTTAATTTAATCAAACGCGCGCGATGTATCTTATCGCTGTCAACAATATCGGTATCAATATCAGCCAGCTGCCTTTTGAGTTGCAGATAAATGGAATCTTTAGGCTGGATGTTATCAAGGTAAAAATTTAAATTATTTACCTTATATACTTGCTGTATAAATAAACTATCGGGCCGCTTAACCTTCATATTATACCGGCGATATAATGCATGTGGGTTAACTACCCCAAACTGTAAAATACCAGAATAGGTGATTAAGGCGTTTGCTGTTTCAATTTCCAAGCGGGCTAATACAGGATAAACGTCGGTTATCATTTTGAAATGATTAGCTTGAATTGTATCCAGTTCCCGAGCTATTAAATCTGCCTTAAATACAGATGCATTTAAACCATGCTCATTAGCCTTGTTTAAATACCCCACCAGCTGACGTAGTTGCCCATTAAATAAAAACTTGTCGGTAAAATGAGGTTCAAATCCGGTTGCGGTATAATAATTTGTAATTGGCCCGGCATAACGCAATTGTGCTTTTAAAACAACCAACTGACGCTTAAACTCAGTATGGTAAGCAGCAGTATCAAAAGTTTTGTATATGGGGTTTTTGTAATGATCGTAAAACTTATTGGCAATTTGTGGCGGTTGTTTACACCCGGAATTGAATATGATAACCAATAATAAAAAATAAAAAATAAA
>JANXTT010000031.1 GCA_025352225.1 Mucilaginibacter sp.
CCTGGTTTTTAAAAACCGGTTTGCAAACGTATAAGTAGCATATGCCACAATACCAATAGCTATTGGCTGTATAAAACGCAGTATATCAGTATATTTATTTTGGGATATAAAAAGTTTATAGCTAATAGCAGCCATACACATTACAGTAGCAGAGGGCAGTACCCAGATTAGAAATGTAATTATAGCAAGCTGTAAGCCCCCAACTTTCCAGGCTATGCCAATTAAAGTTTGGGTTGATGATGGGCCCGGCAGTATCTGCGCCAAAGCATTTAACTCCATTAATTCTTCTTCGCTTACATAGCCGCGCTTTTCTACAAATTCTCTTAACAACACCGCAATATGAGCTTGCGGCCCACCAAATGATGTAAGCGTATAGAAAAACACATCGCGTAAAAATAAAAAATGTCGTCTTCTCAAAATATGATCGGTTTAATCATCGTCATCATCAAAGCCTTTGAGTTCCATATAAACTGCCCTAAGTTCAGACAATGCATGGTTATCACGAGCTTCTTTAGCAATTAACATACCCTGTTCATAGGTAACCACAGCATCGTCCTTACGGTTAAGCGCCTCGTATAATTTACCAAGATGATAATAAGTGCCAACATACTTAGGGTGATTATATACCAAATCCTCATAGTAAACCAACGACTTATCTATTTCATTTAAACGCAAATACTCTGTAGCCAGCGCGTATTTTAAAAACGCATCATTTGGTTCGCTATTTAAAAATTCAATAAGCTTCTCTAATCGTGTATTCTGCATTTTATTCTCAGTCTTTTTTAGCTAAATTTGCATAAACCTATTATGGTACTCATTTTAAATTATTATAAAAGTATGAAACAAACCAATAGGTTCTTTATTACCTTTATAAACAGAATATCGCAATGAAAATACTAGTTTGTATAAGTAACGTTCCGGATACGACCACAAAAATAACTTTTACTGATAATAACACGCAATTTAATACTGCCGGAGTTCAGTTTATATTGAACCCTTACGACGAAATTGCACTTGCCCGCGCAATTGAACTATCCGAAGGCGGTAAAGGCACCGTTACAGTAATTAATATAGGCGAAATATCTACAGAACCCACAATACGCAAAGCTCTGGCTATTGGCGCAGATGATGCTGTGAGGGTAAACGCTAAACCGCATGATGCCTATTTTGTGGCCTTTCAGTTGGCTCAATATGTTAAAGAAAATGCTTTCGACCTTATTTTAACCGGACGAGAGTCTATTGATTATAACGGATCAAAAGTTGCCGGAATGTTAGGGGAGTTTTTAGATATTCCATCTATATCAATTATTAAAAAATTAGATATTAATGGGGACATCGCCACTGTAGAGCGCGAAATTGAAGGTGGTAAAGAAGTTATAACTATTCCTTTTCCGTTTGTAGCCGGTGTTGCAGAAGGGGTTGCCGAATGGAAAATACCAAACATGCGGGGCATCATGTCGGCCCGTACCAAGCCTTTAAAAGTAATAGAGGCTGTAGCAGTTAAAACACTTTCAGAAGTTATCAGTTATGAAACTCCTGCCCCACGCGGTCAGGTAAAACTTGTACCGGCTGATGATGCCGCCAAATTAATTGAACTGCTGCATAGCGAAGCTAAAGTGATCTAGTTTTAGATAGGAGTATGGAGATGTGAGTATGGAGATCTCACTTTCAAATACATTTAATAGAGCCTAAATAATTAAAATCTCATACTTATATCTAACAGCTCAATACTAAATAAAATATGTCAGTTCTAGTATATGTAGAAAACGCCGATGGCAAATTTAAGAAATCTATTTTCGAAGTGGTATCTTATGCTAAAGCCATTGCAACCCAAAACAATACCGGTCTAATCGCTATTTCTATAGGCACCGTTTCTACCGATGAACTAGCTAACTTGGGCAAATACGGTGCCGATAAAGTATTAAATGCATCAACCGATCAATTAAAAACCTTTGTAAACCAAGCTTATGCCTCTATAATTTTTGAGGCTGCAAAAAAGGAAGGTGCTAACATTATTGTATTATCTAACTCTTTTTCCGGACGTGGGTTAGCTCCAAGAATAGGTGTAAAAATGGAAGCGGGAGTAGCTGATGGTGCTGTGAGTTTGCCCAATCAAACTGCGGGTAGTTTTACAGTCAAAAAAACAGCTTTCTCAGGAAAGGCATTTGCCGTGGTTGAATTAAACTCCGAAAATAAAGTTATTTCGCTTACCCCCAATTCCTACAAAGTAATTGACGGCGGTGCTAATGCACCTCTAGAAACCTTTACTGTTGAAACAAAAGAATCAGATTTTAAAGCCATAGTGAAAGATATTATCAGGGCAACTGACAAAGTATCATTACCGGATGCTGAAATAGTAGTATCTGCTGGCCGGGGATTAAAAGGCCCCGAAAACTGGGGAATGGTTGAAGAATTGGCTAATTTATTAGGTGCCGCGACAGCTTGTTCAAAACCTGTATCTGATGCAGGATGGCGTCCGCATAGTGAACACGTTGGGCAAACAGGTATTGTAGTTAGTCCAAATTTATATATTGCAATAGGTATTTCTGGTGCTATACAGCATTTGGCTGGTATCAGTTCATCTAAAGTTATAGTAGTTATTAATAAAGATCCGGAAGCTCCATTTTTTAAAGTAGCCGACTATGGTATTGTTGGCGATGCTTTTGAAGTGATTCCGAAATTAATAGAAGCAGTTAAACAACACAAGGCTTCGGCGTAAAACTTGAATTGATTTGAATGGGTAATAACATGAAAAAAATTAAGCTCGATATTGTTGGGCTTTCATATAGTCAAACTCAATCAGGCGCTTATGCACTGGTTTTGGGCGAGGTTAATGGGCGCAGACGGTTGCCTATCATTATTGGTAGTTTTGAAGCTCAGGCTATCGCTATTGAGATAGAAAAAATGACCCCCAGCCGTCCGCTCACGCACGATCTTTTTAAGAGTTTTGCACAAGCCTATCATATTAATATACAAGAAATCATTATATACAACCTTGTTGATGGTATATTTTATGCCAAATTAATTTGTACAGACGGTAAAAAGGTAATTGAAATTGATGCCCGCACGTCGGATGCTATTGCTATGGCCGTAAGATTTGAATGCCCGATATATACATATGAGTTTATCCTTTCCAGTGCTGGAATTGTTATAGAAGGTAATGATTTTGTGTATCTTGAGAATATTAATGATCCGCATGATGAAAAACCTATGTCAACGGCATCAGGAAATAATTATTCGTCGTTAAGTACTGAAGAATTAAAAACAAAATTGCAGGAAGCATTAACTGATGAAGCGTATGAGAAAGCGGCAAAACTGCGCGATGAATTGAATAAACGTAAATCATCATAAATTTAAAAAAAGTTTCATATAATTAAGTTATTGCTTATTTTACGTACATAATTTAAGTTTACTTATTCAATATGGAAAGATTTACCGGGCTGATTGGTATCGTTTTAATTTTTGGCATCGCGTTTATGCTGTCAAATAACCGAAAAGCTATTAATTACCGGGTTGTGTTTTCCGGATTGATTATTCAAATTCTTCTGGCGGTATTTATTTTGGATACACCTATCGGTAAATCAATATTTACCTGGCTTGGAGCTCAAGTTACCCAAATATTGAGTTTTTCTCAACTAGGTGCCAATTTTGTTTTTGGCCCGCTTGTAAACAAACAATACATGAGTAAGGTGTTTGGCGGGGGGAACGATTTTGTGTTTTTTTTTAACATTATCCCTACAATTATATTTGTTGCTGTTTTAGTTAGCGTAGCCTATTATCTGGGTATTATGCAACGAGTAGTTAAAGTTATTGCCTGGCTGGTATATAAACTAATGGGGGTTTCGGGTGCCGAAGCATTATCAAATGTGGCAAGTACCTTTGTAGGCCAGGTAGAGGCTCAGATCATGATAAAACCTTATCTTAAAGGGATGACCATGTCTGAATTATTGGCATCAATGGCCGGTAGCATGGCTTGTATAGCAGGCGGCGTTATGGCTGTATACATCGCCCTTGGTGTACCAGCCGCCTATTTATTAGCCGCCAGTATTATGGCCGCCCCTGGCGCGTTAGTAATCTCGAAAATTGTTTGGCCCGAAACGGAAGTTTCTGAAACTAAAGGAACAGTATCACTTGAAATAAAAAAAACGAATGCTAATCTGGTTGATGCCATATCTCATGGCGCTAGTGACGGTTTAAAAGTAGGATTAAATGTGATTGCCATGTTAATTGGTTTTATAGCTATTATTGGCCTGCTCGATTACGTTTTAGGTACATTAGGTTTCGCACTGGCTACGCATTTAAATTTAGGCCTTAACTTCATCAATATTGATTTAAAAACTTTAAGCCTTAAACAAATTTTAGGTAGTTTATTTTCTGTTTTTGCATGGGCAATGGGCGTTCCTCATAAAGATATTCAGACTGCTGGCTCATTAATGGGTACCAAAATGGTATTGAATGAATTTGTTGCCTATCTTGATTTGGTGAAAATCAAAGCTATGCTTTCGCCAAAAACGTTAGTAATAACCAGTTTCGCTTTATGCGGATTTGCCAATTTTAGTTCAATAGCTATACAGGTTGGGGGTATTGGTGAGTTGGCACCTGAGCGTCGCACCGATCTGGCAAAATTAGGTATCAAAGCCTTGATTTGTGGCACATTAGCTTCCTATCTTTCAGCTACTATCGCCGGTATTTTGATGTAAACAGTAATAGGTAAAATATACCAGCGGTTTACATCAGGCCATAATAACAAACCTTTACACATACAATAGCACGCCAGGTATTTGAGTCTATGGTTAAAGATTCAACTTTTATATTCAGTTATTTTGCACACATCTGAAACCGAGATGCTCCATACCACTGTCCTCTGTACTTTTCATCCTCCTTGATACCCGGTAGCCCGAACAATAGCTATCATTGCATAAAAATGAGCCGCCTCTTATCACTCTTTTTTTTGCATACGGCTCCTCGTTATCATAACTTTTGGCGGGCCCTAGTGGGTTTTTAGTACCTCCGGGTTTGTTTATCGTTAGGTAATATTTGTCAAAATAATAGTCGGCACACCATTCCCAAACGTTACCTGCCATATCGTACAACCCATAACCGTTAGGTGCGAAAGATTTAACCGGGGCCGTATAAAAAAATTTATCTTTTAATGTGTTTTTATATGGAAAATACCCTTGCCATGTATTTGCTTTCGGCTTACCGGCATCTACAGGTTCATTTCCCCAGGGATAGATTTTATTTTGTAAGCCTCCACGGGCGGCCCACTCCCATTCAGCCTCAGTAGGCAAACGCTTATGGCACCATTTGCAATAAGCAATAGCATCGTACCATGAAATGTGTACAACAGGATAATTTCCTTTTCCTTTAATAGTAGTGCCCGGCCCGTGCGGATATTTCCAGTTGGCGCCCTTTTTCCATACCCACCATTGGCTATAATCATTTAAAGGCACCTTTTTATTTGGTTGATTAAACACAAGCGAAGCGGGTACAAGTAAATTGTCATCTGGCTTTTGGGTGCCAGGTGGTAGTTGTTTTTTCAGTTCGTGCCAATCTGGTTTTTGTTCAGCAGTTGTTATGTATCCCGTTAATTTAACAAACCGGGCAAATTGTGCATTGGTTACTTCTGTAATATCAATCCAAAACCCATCTAAGGTTACTTTATGCTTAGGGTATTCGTCTGGTGCGGCTTGTTTATTATCTGCACCCATCATAAAAGTACCTCCTATAATATAAATCATCCCCGGGTGTGCGGAGCTCTTCGGAATACTATTACTTACCCCGTGCGTATTCCCTAAACCCTGTACATAAACAAATCTGGACGGTATATTTGATTCGCAGCAAATAGTTTGTTTTGTAGCTTTTTTGATCGGTATGTTTACGTAAACGTTAGTATGCGCGGGTTTTTGCCTGCATGAGCAAAGTGTGGCAAACAATGCCATAGATACAAAAAACAAGTTTCCAGATTTTATGTTGTAAATATTCATAAAATACCACAAAGTATAAATTCAGATTTACAGACTAGATAACAAAGCTTAAATGATAGTGGAATAACATGTTATGGCATCCCCTCGCTTTCGCATCTTGAATCTTGGTTTACATTTAACATACTTTATCAATTAATATATCTGAGGAAATTTATCTGGATTACTTTCGCCCATCATGGTATAAACAGCTTCTATGATATCATCTTGTGATGGTTTGCTAAAATAATCACCATCTGATCCATATGCGGGCCTATGTGGTTTTGCTGTTAGGGTACGAGGTTGCCCATCAAGATGAAAATAACCGTTTTGAGTTTCCAGTATGTGCTGCAGTATATATGCCGATGCTCCCCCGGGAACATCTTCGTCAACAATTAAAAGTTTATTAGTTTTCTTTAAAGATTGGACGCATAAATGATCAGTATCGAATGGAAAAAGCGTTTGAGGATCTATAATTTCAACATCAATGCCCAGGGTTTCAAGTACGTCCGCGGCATCCTGCACTAAACGCAGGGTTGAACCATAGGATACAATGGTAACATCTTTTCCTTCGCGTAAAAGTTCAGCCTTACCTAAAAGAACTGTAAATTCGCCCACATTAGTCGGTAGTTTCTCTTTAATGCGATAGCCATTAAGACATTCAATAACCAGAGCCGGTTCATCACCCCTTAGTAACGTATTATAAATTCCTGCAGCCTGAGTCATGTTACGTGGTACACAAATGTGTATACCCCGGAGCGCATTTAATACCAAGCCTAAAGGAGAGCCAGAATGCCATATACCTTCAAGCCGATGCCCACGAGTACGTATAATTAGCGGTGCTTTTTGACCGCCAAAAGTACGGTAACTTAAGCTTGCCAAGTCATCACTTAATACATTTAAGGCATACATTAGGTAGTCAATATATTGTATTTCGGCAATGGGCCGTAAGCCACGCATAGCTAAACCCATCCCTTGTCCAATAATAGTTGCTTCGCGTATCCCCGTATCGGTAATGCGTAACTCGCCAAACTTAATTTGTAAGCCTGCAAAACCCTGATTTACATCGCCAATAGCACCTACATCCTCGCCAAAAGCAACAATGCTTTTATCCCGGTTAAAATTATCTTCAAAACATGCATTTAATATCTCCCGGCCATCTATTAGTTTAGCATCGTCATTATATTGGGCTTTCACTATGGGCACCTTGTGGGGCGTATAGGGGGTTTCAGAAAACAATCTTGAATTGAACCGGATTTCGTTTTTGCCTATTTCTTGTTGTACCCAATTTAATAAATTGTTACGAGCATCCGTAAACTCTTTAGTGGTTAACAATAAAGTTTTGCGTGCTGCACCTATCACCTCTCGTCTGCCTGGGTCAACCGTAGTACTTAGTTTAGTAGTAATATCCGTTAATTGCTTACCTACGGCTGATGATGCAGCTATGTTATCAATGAATGCAACAGCTTGTTTAAGTTCATTTATAATTATATCATTATGTTCTTGCCATGCTTCACGCTGACAATTACGAATATACTTTTTAGCGGTTTCTTCCAGTTCTTCAAGATCGTCTTGCGTTGATATAGCCGATTCAATGATCCAGTTACGCATTTTTAATAAACAATCATTTTCATCTTCCCAATTGAGCCTTTCTTTAGATTTATATCGCTCATGAGAACCCGAAGTAGAATGACCTTGCGGCTGTGTCATTTCGGTTACATGGATCAGAACTGGTACATGTTCTTCACGGCAAACCTTAATGGCACGTTCGTATGTTTCGCATAGGCCCGGGTAGTCCCAACCGCGAACTTTAAAAATTTCGAACCCATTAGTGCCTTTTTCGCGCTGAAAGCCTTTTAATATTTCAGAAATATCTTCCTTTGTTGTTTGGTATTTAGCGGGAACTGATATGCCATACGCATCGTCCCAAACGGAAATAGCCATAGGCACTTGCAATACGCCCGCAGCGTTAAATGTTTCAAAAAACAAACCTTCGGTTGTTGAGGCGTTACCTATTGTACCAAAGGCTACTTCGTTTCCATTAATTGAAAATTTAGTGAGATAATTGAGCTCTTTATTTTGCCGGTATAATTTTGAGGCATAAGCCAGTCCTAATAACCTTGGCATATGACCGCCGGTTGCTGAAATGTCGGACGAACTGTTCATTATTTTAGTAAGGTCTTTCCATTCCCCATTTTGATCAATAGACCTTGTCGCAAAATGGCAGTTCATTTGTCTTCCGGCAGATGATGGATCTTTATTTATATCAGGATGAGCATATAATTGAGCAAAAAACTGTTTCAAGGTGGTCATACCGGTAGCAAACATGAAAGTTTGATCGCGATAATATCCGGCACGCCAGTCGCCATTCTTAAAAACCTTTGCCATTGCAAGTTGTGCAACTTCTTTACCATCACCAAAAATTCCAAACTTAGCTTTACCAGTAAGTACTTCCCGGCGGCCAAGTAGGCTTGCCTGGCGGCTTTCATACCCTATCCTATAATCATTAACGACTATTTTTTTAAAATCGTCAAAGCTAAGTTGTGCATCTTCAAATTTATTGGTAGCGTTAACTACAGTTTCAGGCATATTAAATTTGGTTTACTCAGCAAAAATATAAAATTCTATTTTGCTTACATCATAATGTGCGGCTAAAGCTATAAGTTTTTTGAATTTTACATTACTTAAATACTTTAACAACTAAATATATATATTTGCAGATAACAAATATACCTGTGAATACGTATAAGAGTTTTATAAAATTATTTATCAACCGCTAAAACTTCTAAGTCTAACTATAGTCTAACTAAAAACTAAAATAAATATTATAATGAAAAAATTGATCATTCTATGCGCTGTTATTGTAGGTTTTACCATAAACGCATCTGCACAAACAGATAATAAAGCTAAATTTCAATTTACTGAAGAAAAGCATGATTTTGGTAAAATACCTCAAGGTAAACCCGTTACTGTTAATTTTGAATTTGTAAACATTGGCGAAGAGCCTTTAATACTTACAGATGTTAGGCCAACATGTGGCTGTACTATAGCAGATTATACTAAAACGCCGGTTTTAAAAGGTGCTAAGGGAATAATTAAAATAACTTATAACGCTGCTGTTGCTGCACCGTTTAATAAAACAATTGTGGTTACATCAAATGCCAACATCCCTACAAAAAATTTAGTTATAACGGGTGAAGTGGTATCTGCAACACCTGCTGCTACTGCAAGTAATTAAATCAGTAATAGTTAAATAAAAAAATCCTTGCTTATTAAAAAGTAAGGATTTTTTATTTAAGACCTTTTAGATAAATATCTTATTGTATAAAATTTTATTCTGAATTTCTGACCCTTGTCAATATTATATATCGCATAAATAAAATATATTAAATTGTATTAAAGGTTTACTGCAAATTCGTAATTTTGCAACATGCCAAATATTTCAGAAAGAGGCAGGGAGATGCCTGCTTCACCCATCAGGAAGTTAACACCCTTTGCCGATAAAGCTAAACTAGAAGGTAAAAAAGTATACCATCTAAACATTGGTCAGCCAGATATCGAAACACCTCAAGGGATGATCAGCGCGGTTAAGAACATTGATTTTAAAGTGTGGGCTTATACTGCATCCGAAGGCACTTTATCGTATCGTACAAAACTGGCTTCTTATTACAAAAAGTATAATTACAATATTGAACCTGAGCATATTTTGGTAACTACCGGTGCATCAGAGGCTATAATGATCAGCATGATGGCCTGTTTAAACGATGGAGATGAGGTTATTATTCCAGAGCCCTTTTATGCCAATTACAATGCCTTTGCTTATTGCAGCGGTGTAAATATAAAGCCTGTTTTATCACACATAGACAATGGGTTTGCGTTGCCCCCTATTGGTGATTTTGAAAAACTGATTACATCAAAAACAAGAGCTATTCTAATTTGCAATCCAAATAACCCAACAGGTTATTTATATGCTATTGAGGAAATGGAAGCATTAAAACAACTAGTGCTAAAATATGATCTATATCTTTTTTCGGATGAAGCATACCGGGAGTTTTGTTATGATGGACGGGTATTTGTTTCGCCTATGCATTTAGACGGACTGGATGAAAATGTAATCATCATAGATAGTGTAAGTAAACGTTATAGTGCTTGCGGAGCCCGGCTTGGCTGCATAATTACCAAAAACAAAAAGGTATATTCGGCTGCATTAAAATTTGCTCAGGCGCGTTTGAGTGCCGGAATGATTGAGCAAATAGCTGGCGAAGCTGCAGTGGATACACCTGATGAATATTTTGAAAAAGTAAATTCAGAATATACACACAGGCGGGATGTACTGGTGCAGGGATTAAATAAAATAAATGGTGTTTTTTGCCCTAACCCAGGTGGCGCATTTTATGTTGTGGCCCAATTGCCAATAGATGATGCCGATAAATTTTGCCAATGGATGCTGGAAAGCTTTGAATATGATAATCATACAGTTATGATGGCCCCAGCAACTGGGTTTTATAGCACTCCCGGTGCGGGCTACAATGAAGTAAGAATTGCATATGTTTTAAATACTGATGATTTGAAGAAAGCGATGATTTGCCTGGATGAAGCGTTGAAAATTTACCCTGGGCGGGTTTTAGGTACTAAAGAAGTTGTGGCTGCAACAGGCAGCAATAGTTAACATTAAACTATTATTGCCATAGCTACTAATTAATTTGTATTTTTGTATACTTAACTCTAAGATGGGGTCGACCGGAATTGACAGGATGGAGATAAGTATGTAAGCATGCAGCGCGTTGGGTGAATTAGCGCTTTAATCTGAACGCTCAAACTTTCAAATGGCGAAAATCAATTTGCCTTAGCTGCTTAATTTAGAATTAACTAGCTTTTGTCCCGCCAGTGTTCTGTTTCATTGAACTGGCAACCGGGGCACCGATAAATGAAACTGGCCGGCTAAAGGTGCGATAAGCAGGCGAGAAAAAGCACCTACGGAAGAAGGTACAGGTGCGCGGCTAACCTTCCCCTTCCCTACAATTGAATAGCAGATAAGCATGTAGAAAGCCTACCTTATACCATGTTTGGACGAGGGTTCGAATCCCTCCGGCTCCACTTTTACAGCCTCAAAACAGGCCAAAACGCTATAAAACCCGATTTTATAGCGTTTTTTTTATGAATTATACCTCAAAAGAAGTCAAAAATGCTCAACGTTCTGGAGACCTATTCGGAGACCTCGAAAGGTTTCTTACCTTAGGTCTCTGGAAACGCTGGAATCTATTGTATTTCAATGTGTTAATTAAGACGAACTCATTAAAAACGGTAGTGTAAAGGACTAATTTTTTCACCTTTAATAGCACTAAAAATGACCAAATCTTTTGCCCTTTTGTTTCAGATGAAACGAACCAAGGCGTTACCCAATGGAAACGCCCCTATTTATTTACGCATTACCATTGATAGTGAGCGAGTTGAGATCGATACAAAGCGAAATGCTAATCCTGACAAGTGGAGTAATGTTGCTCAAAAAGTACTGGGAAACACAGACAAAGCCAAATCTGTCAACAGCCATTTAAAGACGGTTGAACAAAAAGCCTATGAGGTTTACCGGGAAATGATCGAACGGAACATTCCCATTACCGCGCAAACCTTTAAAGACCGCATGAATGGCATTGAAGAGGAAGTTGTTTGCCGTATGTTGATCCCAATCTTTGAAGATCATAACAGGAAGGTTGAGGCATTGATAGGAAAAGAATATGCACCAGCGACAGCTATTCGCTATCAGACCACCATTAAACACGTTAAAAACTTTTTAAAATGGAAGTATAAAGTTTCTGATATCAATATTCAGGATCTCGACCATGAGTTTGTAACATCACTCGAATTTTATCTCAGGACCGTCAGGCATTGCAATAACAACTCAGCAATGAAGTATATCAAGAACCTGAAAAAGATCATCCATATCTGCGTGGCTAATAATTGGCTGGTACGTAGCCCTTTTATTAATTATAAAACGAAGATCAAAGAAGTAATTAGAGATTTCTTATCAAGTGACGAGTTGGATTCGATTAGTGAAAAGCACTTTGTTTCCGAAAGACTAAATCAAGTTCGTGATGTATTTTTGTTTAGTCGTTATACAGGCCTGGCTTACGCCGATGTCAACAAATTGAAACGTTCTGAAATAAGCACCGGCATTGATAGCCAAAAGTGGATATTTACTACTAGGCAAAAAACTGACACTGCTTCCCGCATCCCTTTGCTGCCAGTGGCCCTTGATCTATTGAAAAAGTATGAAGATTATCCGGCATGTATTAATGACGGTAAATTGCTACCTATTTTAAGCAATCAAAAAATGAATGCCTATTTAAAAGAGATTGCTGATGTGTGCGGCATTGAAAAGGAATTGACATTTCATATCGCCAGGCATACGTTCGCCACTACGGTGACACTTGCCAACGGGGTATCCATAGAAAGCGTTTCAAAAATGTTGGGACATAAGAATATTCGCACTACCCAGCATTATGCAAAAATTTTAGATAGTACAGTTAGTAGGGATATGGATATGCTTAGAGGTAAGATGGAAGCCAAAAAATCTGCTGTCCTTAAGAAAGTCACCAATCAGTAATGGTTATTAAATTCAACAACTTGATGTTCCAAATTGGAACATCAAGTTGTTTTAGAAATGGGCAAGCTCAATCTTGCTTTTTTAAAAATGTTAAGTCCGACTCGGATAACCTCGGAGTAACTTTCCATTCACTTCACTCATTTTTGTAAAAAAAACACCTACCTCCTACATGAGGTGTGAAGTTTTTTCAAGCCTTACTTTCACTTTTGTGCTAAATCATGATGTTGACGGTAAATTATTTTGAAAAAAAACACATCAGTTAGGTACAGGTGGTGAATTTTTTTCAAACAAAGGGTCCAACTTTGTGCCAAGGGTACAGACGAAAGTTAGACTTGTCTAACACCATATATCGCAATAGGTTTAAGTTTTAACAAATAAAGACGAATATTTATTATGGCAGCAGAAATTATCACCAGAGAGGATTTGCAGGAGTTCGGAGAACGATTGTTAAATCAAATGAAAGCTTTGTTGGGCGGCGGGTCAACAGAGGAACAGAAAAGTTTTTAAAGAGTTACCAGGTTAAGAACCTCCTTAAAATTTCCGACAACACCTTACAAAATTTGCGGCAGAATGGAACTATACCGTTCACTAAAATTGGTGGTATCCTTTACTACAATTACGAGGATATTATGAACGTCTTGCGAGGGGAAGTAAAAAGTAAACGTATTAGCTTCAGTAAATAAATGTGTGTTCATCTGTTAGGAGCAAGCCATGTTTTCGCTACGCTTAAACGGCTTGCTCCTTCGGAGTTAAGCTGATTTTGCACTTCGTTTAAAATCTAAGATCATGGGAAGGCCGACATTACAAGAGGAAGAAAAAAGGATCATACAAGTGAACATCCGGCTGACAAAAGATGAAAATGATACCGTCTTAAATTATGCCGAAGCTTCTGGAATGACCCCGGCAAACTGGATCAGGCAGAAAGCTTTTACAGGAAGATTTCCCACTATAAAGTTATCGCCTGTAAATGCCTCGCTTTACCGTGAGCTGCACAAGGTTGGCGTAAATCTCAATCAAGCAGTAAAGCAACTAGGTGCCCACTTTAATTGACTGTTCAAATATACGATTTTCTATAAATATGAAAAAGGGGTGGCTTTTTGGCCTACCCCTTTATTTTTTTTCGTACAAAAATGAAACTTATTATCAATTAGTTTAACATAATGCCACTGTGTTTAAGTAGAATATGTAAGGATTGATATTAAAGCCCTGCATACAGAACTATTTTGATAAAAGTTTTACGGACTTTACTCTCCAGTATTCATTCCCGGTCATATTGGATACAAAGCCAATTGAAACCTGAGTTGGCTGGGTTAGTTTAAAATCAAATGTCTTATTACTCAATGATGAAAACCCTAAAGAATTTGTGGAAACGAGTGCTACATCTGGCAGTGTTGTGCCTGCTGCAGCTACAATATATACAGGGCTTGTAAAACCATTATTACCTAAATTAATAGTAAAGGTATAATTACCTGCCGGTAGCGTAAATGTTTGAAACATTTTCCCATTAATTACCTGAGCAGACCCCCAGCCCGATTCCATTGCCAATACGGTACCATCATCCGAACCCCAGCCACCATTACCTCCATGATTTTGCACCGAACTCGTTATTGTCCAACCTGTTGGATTTCGCCACCTGCCATTACCACTTGCCGCTGTACTGGTAAAAGTTTGCTGGTAGTTTGTAAAATAAAGACTGGTTACATCGGCTGTTACATTGTGGGTTTGAAAAGCGACATTAAATTTATCAATAGCGGTAGCATTGGGTAGATACAATGAATTATAGCTAATGGTATTACCTACTTTAAAATTTGGCAATGAGGTAGTTAAACCTGTTGGAACAGATTTAATCAGCGTATCGTGCATTGTATTTAATGCATCTGAATACTTAATTTCCATATTTACTATTCCTGCATCTTTATTCACATCCGTCCAAGTAATCAAAGCCGAACCATCAGGCTGTATTGCGGCATCCGCTATCCCTCTGTTTACGAGAGAGCTTTGGTACAGGTCTCCGTATACATTTGCTGCTGTATTTACTGCGATGGAAATATGGCCTTGTGTATCGTACGTTCTTATCTCAAAACTCATAAGCCCTTCCGGCAAATTGTTTATGTAAACATTCGCGGTATCCACGCCAGAGGTGCGCTTAACAGGCACTTCTATTGAATCTTGCTTGCTATTCCAAAATACTCTGTATTTAATTATTTTCGGATCTGAGGTAAAAAGCCCGGTAATGTTTACTCTGTTTTTACCCGAGAAAACCTTTACAGAATCCATTTTTCCGAGATAAATTATTGCCCCCCCCGACAAATATTTAATTTTATAATCATCCATTTTAGAGCAGGCGCTGATAATTAACACCAGCAATGCCACTATATAGTAAGGTGTACTTTTATATTGTTTCATATGTTTCATTAATTTAATTATCGTTTATAAACTATAATTATGAGGACTTAGACATTTGTTTTTTTAAGTTTTAAGATTGGGTACGCATTGCACAATAACTATTGTCCCCATAGCGTAAACTCACCTATAGACATAAAATAAGTTCCCTGCCAATTGGCTAAACTCCTTATTCTTACATAGCGGTAAGCACCTAACCCTGCCGAAAAATTAAACTCCCAGCCATTGAAAGCCAAATCATGATCAGCGCCCGTTTCAGTACCATATGGAGATCCGGATGGTTTTACCACGTGGCAGGTTGTTAATTTGGTCCAGCTGGCATCATAATTACCATTTAAACTTGGGGTATTAGAACCCCAAATTTCAAAATCTTTCGGATTACCCCTGACATAATAATTATTCCCAAGTTCTAAATAAGGATTAATTTTCAATCGGCTCAATGTGTGTGTTTTGCCCAGATCCACCGTAACTGTTTGGGGGCTAGCAGCACTCTCTGCTGTAAATAAAACATTGGGCCAGCCTGGATTAAAGTTACCATCATAAATATTTCTCACATCAGTAGAACCTGGATACAGAACTTGAACGTCGCCAGGCAATGCATAATTGCTCCAGTCAGATTTTGGTAATAGTTGTTCGAATAAAGGTGTAAGAACTAAAAACAAGGTATCCGAATAATTTAACCATCTGTCTCTTACTACAAAAGCATATTTCCGCGATATTGCAGGCTGGCCTCTTACAGCTCCGTTAATAACAATACTGTTGCTATATACATTATTCATACCAGTTGTTTGCACCCATTTTCCATTACCTGCAGTATCTACCAAAGGAATAATGGCTAAATTTTCCAGTGTAGGATTGTTACATGTAAGGGTCAACCCACCAAAAGTAGTAGCAACCTGAAGTGATTTGCGGGCTAAAATTATAGCAGGCGTTAAAGGACGAACAGTTACACTAATGGGCGCCGAAGCTATTTCGCTGGAATTTACAGCATATAACTGAACGGTATGCGCCAAAGTATCCCCAAAGCCATCAACAGTTAATGTATTGGTGTAATGAGAAGCTTTTACCTCCCTGGTATGCCCCGGAGATGTTTCATAAACAGCTTTAACATATAGCAGGTCATTGTCGCCTGGCAAGGAGTAGGTGAGCGCCGCCTTTCCATTTAGGTTTACCGCAGTTACACCAGATATAACACCAGGCGGGTTTGTAGTAGTAGGAATAGGTTTATTTAATATATCTTGTTTACACCCAATTCCTGCTATTAAAAATAATGCTATATAAATGAGGTGTTTTAATTTCATTGTTTCCATTTTTTTATTATTTAGTATATGTTTACTATCCGGATACATTTTTACCAGTTGGGGTTTTGCACCAGATTTTGATTGACAAGCAAATCGGATTCTCTTATTGGCCACAGATAATCGCGGGGAACTACAAAGTGCTGTGAAAAAAATCCAATCTCGCGATAATACAAGCTTGGGTCAGACTGCCTGATATCCCAACCAGTTACGTTGCCATTTAGTTCTTGTGCGGCCGTTTTCCAACGTAGTAAATCCCAGTAGCGTTGCCCTTCAAAACAAAGTTCATTGCTTCGCTCCCTTTGAATAATGGACCGCATACCAGTCTGGGTTGTATATTTAGTTGGGTTATTACTATAATTAGTCCATGAATCTTGTACTGAGAGCAAACCCGCTCTTGTTCTTATAAGATTAACATAGTTATATACATCAGCAGTGGGTGCGCTGTTCGATTCGTTTAAGGCTTCCGCATATAATAAATACAGGTCAGCCAATCGCATTTCGGGCCAGGCATAATTTTGATATTGAACATTTGACCATTCAAAATGCCAATTTAGTAGTTTTTTCATATAATATCCCGCTATTGGGTTTGATGAAGTAGCACCATATTTACCTGTACGAGATTGCAGGTTCCAGGTATTTTCATCGGTTTTAGACGGGCTGTTGGCCATATACCAAACGCATCCGTCAAATCCTAAATCAGCGTAATATCTTGGCTCCCTATCAAAATTTAACCTTGCTGTTTGATAGTTTTCAATCAGGTTAAACCGTTCAGCATGAGTAGCTGTCCTTAGGGAAGCTATACTAGTAAAATCAAGGGTTTTATCTTCATCAATAGGAACACCATTTTGGGTGTAAAATAATTTCGCCATTTTTAAAGTAGGGCCTAACTGCACGTTACCGGCAGCTTTTGGAGCATTCACAGGATCGTACTGGCCAGCCGCTATCGATTGTATAAAATTAGTATTATTTCTTGCTGTTAACCCCCATATTAACTCACTGTTCCATGGTTCACTCATGGCATTTCTGATACTCATTTGAGTCGTGGTAGTAGGGCTAAGCGGTACAGCCGGCACAGGAAAAGTATATAAAGTTATATTTGCTGAGGTGCACAAATCTATCGCAGCTTTACAAGCGTCAGCAGCTCTCTGCCATTTGGTTACACTATAAGTAGGGTTAAATAGAACTACACCATCCTTACCTTTAAATGAACTGTAGTCGGAATTGCCATTAAATAATGGGCTGGCCGCTGTTGTTAATAATCGTGCTTTTAAACTTAATGCGATAGGCGCAGTGATACGCCCAAGTTCGGTGCCTTTATTAATTATTGTTAAAGGAAGCTTGGTAGCAGCGGTATCTAACAAAGCGGCAATATAATCTACAACAGCATCTACCGGCTGACGCTTCACCCGCACCTGCTCTATTGGAGCATCGATTGCCAAATTTTTATCTATTATTGGAATAGGGCCATAAGCTCTAAACAACATAAAATGGTAAAACGCTTTAAGAAACTGAACCTCTCCAATCCACCTGTTCCTGGTGTCGACATCAAGGTCAGGTACTTTACTTAGGTTGCTGATATTTTCCAAAAACACATTACAATCCCTGATGGCGTTGTAATTAGCCGTCCCGCCGTTTGTACCTTCCATGTAATTTGCACGAGGATCTACTGTGTTTTGTTCTCCTCTTGCTATGCGCCAAACCACATCCCAGAACCTTAGGGCAGGATAATCCATCCAAAGCTCATCACCAGCCAGAAGGCCTGGGTTTACTTGAGGATCTGCTTGATTCGGTAAATAGGAATAACAGGTGAACAAATATTTTTCGGCTTCTGTTTTAGATGCGAAAGCATTATTTATTGTAGCCACATTATCGGGCACTACATCCAAATAGTTCTTTTTGCAGGATGTATTAAACAACATTGAAAGTGTAAAAAAGAATATTACGCAATATTTTACCCTATTAAGCAATACCTTATGGTTTTTGCAGCCAGGCAGCATTTTCTCAATGCCATTTCTATTAAATTTACTATAATTCATATAAATTAATTTTTTTATTTAAAATTACAATCCTATCGATATACCTACATTAAACACCCTTTGAATAGGGTATCCCAATCCTGAACTACCCATTTCGGGATCCCAGAGTTTAAAGGCACTGATGGAAAATAAGTTTAAACCGTTTACATAAATACGCCCACTGGCTAAACCAATCGTCTTTAAAATAGGTTTAGGAACATTATATCCGATTTCTGTTGATTTCAACCGTATAAACGAACCATCTTCTAACCACCAGGTAGATGGTTGACTATTATTAGCTGAAATTGTATTACTTAACCGTGGCCAAAAAGCATAAGAATTCCTATTATCTTCAGACCAATAACTATCGGAAATTACCTTTAGCAGACCATTTTGATTGCCCCCGTTTAAGTAAAAAGGTGTAGTATTGGCTGAGTTAATAAGAAATGACGACCTGGCTAAGCCTTGAAAGAATGCGCTAAGGTCAAAATTCTTATACCCAACCGAGAACCCAACCCCATACACAATCTCGGGAGTAGTGGGCAAGCCGATTGGCACATAATCGGCATTGGTAATTTTCCCATCTCGATTTATATCCCTGAATTTAATATCGCCGGCCATAATGTTGCCGTATTGTGTGGGAGAATTATTAACCTCCGTTTGATCAATAAACAACCTTTCCGCAACAAGACCATATATTTGACCTATTGAATTACCAACTTGTGACAAATTCTGGTTATTAGCGGTATATATAGGCTCTTCGTTTACTAATACCTTACTCTTCGAGTAAGTCAGGGTGCCGCGTGTTTGAATCCATAAAGAATTATCAAATGATTTTTGATAATCTAAAGCAAAATCTATCCCCCTGCTGTAAGCCTGGCCCGCATTAGCCGAAATATTTGCCTGTAGCCCCATAGAAGTAGGTATAGTGTTTCTAACCATCAAAATTTTGCTGCGATATTGCTGGTACGCGTCTACCTTTATATTCAAGTCATGGAATAGTGTTACATCCATTCCGATATTGGTTTGTTTGGATAGCTCCCATGTAATATCTCGGTTTTCATAACGGCTCGTAGATACTGTAGGCCTGCTATATGAAAAATTTGTACCAAAATTTCCAACATTCCCGCCATTTAAATTCACATTTGATAAGTAGAAGAAACGATCATTCAAATTACCTATCTGATCGTTACCTACCAACCCATAAGTAGCCCTGAACTTAAGTTGGTTAATTGTATTTAGTAATGGCTTAAAGAATTTTTCGTTAGATACTATCCACCCTCCTCCTATTGAAGGGAAAAATCCAAACCGGTGATTAGCTGCGAAACGCTCTGAACCGTTGAACCCAAAATCAGCTTCGAGCAAGTAACGATTATCGTACCCGTAAGTAAACCTGCCTGAAACTCCTTCATTTCGCGATGGTAAAGACGATTGTAAATCTATTGCGTTCCCTGTAAGAAAATTCCGGAATGTACCTATCAGCATAGCACCCACGCTGTGTTTAACGTTAAATACCCGAGAATAGTTAAGCGCCGCTTCCCCATACGTAGTACTATTAACTATGGCAGGACCACGCCCGTAAGTCAAATATTCTGTTGGAATTGAACCGGTGCTTCCAGGTGTCCCATCATTAATCAGCGTTAAGCCATTAAAGCTATCCTCTATTACATTTGAGCTATAATAATAGGGACTATAGCTACGGAATACCCCAAAATTTGCATATCGTGACGTGTAGGCCATCATTCGGGCAGACAAGCCTGGCGTAATAGCATCTAAATTTTGTTTTAAACTCAATTGTGCTGTTAAGGTGCTTGTATTATTTGTTTGAAAGCCGGAGAGAGATTGTGCATAAGGGTTGACATATAATCCACCGCCTCCTGGTATAATTGCATTTCCAAATAGCGGGTGATTAGAATGGGGCAATATGTCTGTGGGATAAACTGCGGGAAAAGCCACTGGGTTACTCCATACTGCATTATAATACACTCCGCCGCCACCGCCAACAGGTCCGTTGTAATCATCAAACTGTCCCTTAAGGCTTACCAGCAATTCTGTTGTTTTTGTAAGATTTAAAGTAACATTTGATAAAAGAGAATACGTTTGCAGCTTAATGTTGTTGTTAAAATTATTAAGTGAGTTGTCTTTTAAATTCCCATTATCAACATTATAGGTCATCGCTAAATAGTACTTTGCCTTCTCCGAACCTCCACTGGCATTTAAATTAATTCGTTGATTGTTGGTTTGATCTTTGATCAACCGTTGTATCCAATTATTATTGGGATATAATAATGGGTTATCTCCCTTAGCTGTATGATCAATTTTATTTTGAGAATATGGCAATGTGCCAAGCGGATTTCTGGTTAGCACCGCCTCATTGGCAAGCGTCATATAAGTAATATTATCGGCAAACGCTAAATTCCGGGTGTTAGTTGATGTAGAATTCTCTACTCGGACATTGAATTTCGTTTTTCCGGCTATCCCGGTCTTTGTATTTATCAATACAACCCCGTTGGCACCTCTTGCTCCATACAATGATGTGGCAGTAGCATCCTTTAGTATAGAGAAACCGGCAATGTCATCTGGCTGCAATCTTGCAAGGTCATTGTTACTGGATTCTATACCATCAATTAAAATGAGCGGATCAACTTTTCCCGCACCGAATGTACCAACGCCCCTTATAAAGAAGGCCGCGTTGTCAGCACCAGGCTCACCACTCCGCTGGTAGGAGATAACACCGGCTATTCTCCCCCCCAGCATGGTAGTTAGATTACTGGAAGGACCTTTCAGCTCTTTTGGGTCAATAGAAGTAATGGCACTAATCAACGTTGTTTTCTTCTGCGTTCCATAAGCTACTATAGCTACTGCTTCCAGACTACTGGATATCACCTTCAGTTTTACATTTATAACCGATCGTCCGCCTGTAGCTATTTCCAGCACATCAAAACCTACATAGGTAAAAACAAGAATTGCTTTATCATCAGGTACTGTTAATGTATAGTTACCATTTATATCAGTTGTGGTACCTATTGTTGTGCCCTTCAATTTTACCGAAACGCCGGTTAGCACCTCGCCCGCATCATCAGTTACTTTACCCCTAATTGTAACTTTTACTGCCTCGGGGTTAATTTTATCCGGCCGTTTAGTTATTAAAATGGTAGTATTATCAATGGTATAGGTTAAAGGCTGACCGTTAAAACAATTGTCAAGCGCTTGCTTTAATCCATAGTTTTGTAAATCCAAACTGACAGGTTTAGAGGTTTCCAAATCTTTCACGTTGTACAAAAAGTCGTAATTGGTTTGTTTTTGAATTTGCGCAAACACCTCTTTAAGCGACGCATTTTTTACTTTTATAGTAACTTGTTGCGCATAAATTGCTGCTGAGGCTTGTAAGATAGCCACCATTAGCAACATGAGGGTCAGTTTCATAATAAGCTGAATTTTATAAAAGCAGCAGTTTCGTCTACCGCGTTTAAATACAGTAAAATTTCTATACATTTGAATGTTAGGTATTAATTGGTTGTTACAGGAAATGATTAATTATATTATCTAGCACTGTTTGTGTTTAAACACATGACATGGGGCGGCTCCAATCGCTCCATGTTTTTTAATATGCTGATAATAAAAGCATTAGTTACTTGAGTCTGTTTTATACCATAACAATTACCCTCCTCCCTGTAATTTTAAAATGAATTTTTCCTACCTGTTCCATGTGGGATAATAGTTCATTTATACTTTTTGTACGGTAAAATGTACCTCCGATTTTTGTATTGGAAAAATTTCCGTGATATTCAACTTCAACATCATACCAACGCGATATTTTTTTCATGATACTAGATACATCCTCATCGTCGAAAATGAAATATCCATTTTTCCAGGCCATTACTTTATCAATAACCGCCGGCCTAACTCTGATACGATCTGTACCATTATTTACTACGGCTTGCTCGCCCGGTTTAATAAGCGATAGATTATTACTGTTTTTAACCTGAACAGATCCTTCCAGTAAAGTTGTAGTGACGTCGCTATCATCTATATAAGCCGCTATATTGAAATGCGTACCCAAAACCTTCACCTCATTTTTTTCAATATTTACAAAAAAGGGTTTATCCTTATTTTTAGTAACCTCAAAGTATGCTTCGCCGGTAAGTGAAACATGTCTTTCATTCCCCACAAATTCTGTAGGGTATTTCAAAGATGAAGCTGAGTTGAGCCATACTTTGGTACCGTCAGGCAGCGAAACCTGGAACTCGCCCCCTTTAGGCGTAGTTAATGTATTATAAGCAGGTTCAGTATTTTCCGCCTTTAAAGGGGAGCCTGCAAGTAATTGTTTATACGATAATTGGCCTTTGTTGCTTTTAAATATGTTTGTTTTACCTGTGTTGGCAATCAATCCGTTATTAGCGATGTCGAGCGCTATAACCTTACCGTTTGATAGGGTAAGCGTGGCCTTATTGCTTCCAGGCACAATAGGTGCCCATAGCTTGCTTTTAACAAAATTGGTAGTGGTTATCCCATTGGTTCTATGGTTTAGCAGGTAAAACCCCGTTACTATACAAGAAAGTAATACCGCGGCGGCCATTTTTAGCCACAGCGTGGGAAACAGTTTTATGGTCTTTGATTCTTCATCATCAGACTTTGATACTTCGGTTGCAAATCTGGGATCTGATTTAATGCGTTGCAGTACATAGCGCTTTGCCGATCCGCTAAATACCGGGCCATTATTAAGAATAAGCATTTCCTCACTAATAGTATCGTCAATCTCATCGGGGTCTGCCGTACTTAAATAATCCAATAATTCAATACTGTCAGTATCGGCTATTGTACAGTCAAAATATTCTTGCAGTAAACGTTTCAGTTTCTGTTGGTTCATCTCTATTGGTTTACAATTACCCCCAGACGGAGGTAGCTTTATATATAATAGAACACCTAACTAAGGTGGTAGTACTAGTTAAAAGAAAAAAAAAGTTAAAAGAGGAAAAGAGTAAGGAATAAGCACATCAATTCATATTCACTTAATCTCGATTTTATGGTTTTAAGCGCAGTGCTCATGTGGTTTTTCACCGTATTAGCAGAGATGTTTAACTGATCCGCAATTTTTTTATGAGAATAGCCTTCGATACGACTGAGTTTATATATAATTTGTTGCTGCCTTGGCAAGTCACCTATTACTTTTTTAGCTACTAATTCCAAATCGCGAACAAAAATATCTTCTTCGGTGTAATTCTGTAATTCGTTGAAATATAACAATAGGTTTTCTGTGTGGTATTTAGATTTAGCAATATTTCGTAAGGCATTTATAGACAGCCTTTTGCTTATAACGAATAAAAAAAGCCATATATTTCCATTCGGGTCAACTTTCTCTTTGTTCAACCACAAGTTCATAAAGGTTTCCTGAACGATCTCTTGGCTTAGTTCTGTATTCTTTAAAAAACGAAAGGCTAACCGATAAACTTTTCCGCTATACAGTTGGTAAATTTCCTCAAAAACACATTGGTCACCCATCATGAGTCGCCCAATATCATGACCATTTACTTTCCTCACCATGTCTTAAATTTATAATTGACCCGTAGTGCATTATTAGAGTAAGTTAATTTTAATTTGATTCATATTCCTGTTTAAAACAATTTTATTGAGATATTGAATGGTAGTCAACGCTGTGATTTTACTCAATATTCTTGTCTTAAAGCCCTCAAAAGTTTTGGCATAATTTCTTCTGATCATAAACTGATCACACAATTGCGAAAATAGGGTTTCAATTCTTTTTCTTGATTTTTTGAACAGGAATGGGTAAGGTTTAAAATCTTTTTGATTATTTCTCATCGGGGTTTCGAGTTTGATGTTTACAGATTCAAAAAGATTGATCTGGATATCGCCGGATAAATAACCTTTATCACCAAGTATCACACAATCAGTCATTTGCTGTTGTATATCTTTCAGATAATGAATATCATGAACAGAAGCCGGACTAAGGTCAAAGTTCTCAAAGACGCCATCTACAGAACAAATCGCGTGCAGGTTATACCCATAATACCTAGAGTTTTGCGCCGCACAAAATCCATGATTTGGAAAAGCGTGCCCCTGCTCTTTGCATATTCTACTCCTGGCTGCACGGGCGTTTTTACATACTTCTAAAGGCATAGAATCGACAATAAAATAATCCTGGCCACCATTTAGTTTTTGAAGAAGCTTTTTTCTCAATTCATTAATATACGGGAACAATTTTCTCTTTCTTTTATTGTAAACACTTCGTTCGATCAGGTTATCAAGCGATGTATCTTTCAAATTCCTAAACAACTGATATTCAGAGTCGATTGTACAGTACTCAGCAGTTATATTTAGTGCAATAAGCTCTAAATCAGATAGTTTTGGTTTTATCGGTTTGTAATAAAAGTTATCTTCCACAACAAGTTTCTTAAACTCATCTAAAATAAAAGTGTAATTTTTTGTATCAAGTTGTTCATGTTTGTAATTGATTGTCAGTCAATACAATATACCATTTATTGGCGAAATGAACAACTCTTTTTATAATGCACTACGGGTATAATTGGTTAAATTAAGCCGTCACGTCCCAATCGAAGAAACCATTTTAATATTGTGATTTCCCTTCGTTTTTGAATAACCATTTAGTAGTCAATTCTCATGCTGTGTTCATTAAATCTGGTATTTAATTTCAAATTTACAACCAAACATGAATGTTTGAATTAATAACAATTTTAAAATGAAGGATAATCAAAGATTTATCGATTGTAACAATCTTACTACTAAGGTAAAAAAATAATTGTTACAACAACACTAATATGATAAATTATTAAAAAAAATGAATTTCACTGTCTCCGTCTCCCAATGGGCAGCCTCAAAGCGTATAGCTACATCGCCTGCATTTCCATTAAATGTTTAACATAATGACAGTAGGTATATAAAGAAAAAATGATACTTAACGGCTAGAATAGATTAATAAACAACCCAATAAGAATAGTGGAAAAACTAAGATAACTCCTTGTAATTTCCTTATCAAAATACCCTATATCTCACTTGTATGGTTATCTAATATTTTTGATAAACCCTCACATAATCAATTTCAAAACGACAAGGGAATTTAGTTTGGGATGGGTCACCGCCGTTATCGCCACCAATGGCAAGGTTCAATAAAATGTAATGTGGCTGCATAAAAGGATTAACAGTATTGCCATCCCTATTCACAAGGTCTTTCAGTTCAACCCGGTTTAGCAAAAGATCATCCACAAATAAACTGATAGCCTTGTCATCCCAATCCATGCGCCAGGTATGAAATTTTTTGCTCCAACCTATATCAAATGTATTAAGCTGTTTAGTTGTACTGTACCATTTGGCATTGTTTGCTTTTTCCGTACCACAGGCAATATTAGCCAATAGTTTATGATTATAGTATTCCATAATGTCAATTTCGCCATTTGACGGCCATGGTTTGTCTATGCCCATGGTCCAGAAAGCGGGCCAAAGGCCAGCCTTAACATCAATACGGGCGCGCATTACAAAGCGTCCGTATTGCCAATTGCGAAGCCTCCTGGTATTCAAGCTGGCCGATGTATAATTGATGAACCGTCGGCGTGTTTTCCAATTATTACCGCTTGAGTCATAAATAGGATTTGGCAAATGTTCTTTCTTAGCTTGGATGATCAAAAGGCCATGGTGACAGTATGCATTGTTATGTTGATACCATTGATCCTCATGATTGCGTACAAAACCGGTCTCAAATTTCCAGTTAGCAGTGTCGGGCGTACCCTCGTAGTTAAATTCATCAGCCCAAACAAGTCTGTAATTGCCTATAGTATCCGCTTGGGTAACCTGAGTTTTTGCAATATATTCATTGCCTGTAAACAACGTAACGAAACAAATAAAATACTTCAGCATATTTTTTATGTTAAGGCTTTTGTAATCAGTGCACAGGGTGAATCCGTTGTTCATTGTAGTTGATCTAAAACAGGTTTCTATAATCCCGAAAGTTTTATCAACTCCAGAACTTCAACTTTGTTACAACCTTTTTAGCAATTCGGCAGGCAGATACACAGTTTGCTTTGAGCCTATACGCCAGTTTCCTAGATTATGCCCATTTACCAAACCCGGCCTTTGCCCTAATTGCGCATATCCAGGTTGGTAACGGCAAGTGTCTTTAAATTTAAAGGTCAGGTTTCTGATATTACATACCCCACAGGCCTATAGGGCTTTTACCCTGAACACATAATTACCTCCGTAAGCTAATCCTTATCGAATCGTTCCATCAATTTATCTTTTCAAACCTTGCTGCCCATCCACCGCCCGACTCCATTTTTATCGCTAATTTATCTGTGGAATGCACGGTAGTTATAGTTTTCTTATAGTCGGTGGCATCTTTACCGGCGTTGATCCCATCCTCAAATATTATAGCACGATAATTTCCCTCACCCAAAAATGACAAGTCGATCGTTATTTCCCTGGAATCCCAGTTCGTCATTGCCCCAGCGTGCCAGGTGGTTCCTTTGCGTCTTGCCAGGCTAACAAATTCACCTACCTTACCATCGAGAGCTTCAGTTTGATCAAACGTAGTTGGCACCGAACAAATGTAATCGGTACATTCCTGTTCACGCTGGTATATAGTAGGGTTATCAGCAAGCATTTGCAGCGGGGCCTCAAATATAGTGTACATAGCCAGTTGATGGCAACGGGTACCTTGAGTCATCGGGTTGTCGTTTATTGCGCGGAAATCGCCTTTAGTTGCATTTCTCATTCCGCCAGGGGTGTAGTCCATCGGCCCCGATATCATGCGGATGTAGGGTACTGTTACATCATAAACAGGTTGATCAGTAATGCCCCATTTCATGTTCTCCAAACCCTTTACGCCTTCAAAGTTAATTACGTTTGGATACGTGCGCTGCAGGCCGCTGGGTTTATACATCCCGTGAAAATCAACCAGCATATGATTGGCGGCGGCGGCTTCTGCTATCGCGTATAATGAATTCACCATCTTTTGGTCGTCGCGGTCAATAAAATCTATCTTAAAGCCTTTTACACCCATTTTAGCAAAATTGCTAAACAAGTCTGCTGTATTGTTATGGCCTATAGCGTACCAGTTTGCCCACAGTATAACACCGATGTTTTTCTGTTTGCCATAGTCCACAATTTGCTGCACATCAAGGTTAAACTTATTCAGATCAAGTGAGGCAGACCAGCCACCATCCATGATGATGTATTCAAGTTTGTTCGCTGCAGCGAAATCAATGTAATACTTATAAGTAGGTACATTAAGGCCAGCCTTAAAATCGACACGAGAAATGTTCCTCGCGTTCCACCAGTCCCAGGCTACTTTTCCTGGCTTTACCCACGAATAATCCCCAACCGGGGGAGGGCTCAATTTTTGCATCATATCATTATCAGCCAGTTGTTTGTCGCTGCTACTGATTACGACTACCCGCCAGGGAAAACTGCGGGAGCCGGTTGTTTTTGCAATATAATCTGCACGTTTATTTACTACGTAATTGATATTATTGTAGCCACCGGTTGTTTCAACGGAAGGATATTTTGCAAACATTCCCTGTAAACTTTGTTTACCGCCTGTTACAAGGTACATGCCGGGATAGTCCCGCAGATCAGCCTCCAAAATTACTGCCTTTTTCTGTGAGCCGACATCTACGAGTATTGGTAAAAAGGCCATTGAATCCGGAGTCAGCGCAGATAAGTTCATTCTATCGTAATGTGCCTCGAAGGAGGTGGTGAATTTGTCTTTATTACGGTAATCATTTACAAAAGGCAGAAAAGCCATATCATCCGCTGCAAAATTAAAGTTTGCCTCTTCGTTAACGATCATAATACTATCTTTTTTCTGAGTAAAAAAGCGGTAAGCTACGCCATCATCATAAGCGCGGAAAATCAAACCGTATGCGCCTTTAAAAGTGAGGGTTAACTGGTTGTAATGATTGCGCACCCTATCCTTTTTATATACTGGTGTTTCGATGGATTGATTGATGGTAATAGTTTTAGCGCTATTAATTTGCGCGTTCTTACCCAACGTTTCTCCGTTAGCTAATGTAATGGAGATAGAGGAAGGCATAATCACTTCTGTACTATCGTGCTTTACCGACCATCTGATAGCACCGCTTAAAGCCACGCTTAAATTGATATGGCTATCAGGAGATTTCACCTGGTACATTTTACCAGTTTGGGCTAAGGAAATAGACATTGAAAATGCCAGGAATAACCAGCACAAGATGCTATGTTTCATAATGATATTTTATAGATTATTAAATTGTTTATACTGTTTACTGTTAAAAATTCTTCACCGATTTTTATAGGTATTTCCATGTTTTATTCTTTATCTCAGCACCTTTAAATTTTACATTCTGATAAACCTTTTTAACTTCAAATAAGGAAGGCTTAGGTTTACGATAGGGAAATACCAGCCCTTTGATTGAAAAAGCTCCATCACTTGGGGTACCCGCCGGAGACAGGTCGACGCCAAAATCATAAAACTTCCGGCCATCGGGCGCAATTTTAAACATGCCCTGGTCAACCCATTCCCAAATGAAGCCGCCCTGTAATTTTGGGTGATTTTCTATCAAGTCCCAGTAATCCTGCAAGTTTCCCACGCTATTGTTCATTGCATGTGTATACTCTACCATAATTAAAGGACGTTTATCTTCACTTTTTGAATAAGCCATAAGGTCGCCTAAAGCATGGCACATAGGGCATACGATATTGGTGTACGGCCCGGTCCACTCCTGTTCATACCACACCGTGCGTGTTTGATAATGGTCCTTTAACCATTGATAGGTTTGATGAAAATTGGGGCCAATACCAGCTTCATTGCCTAATGACCAGCTGATGATAGACGGGTGATTTTTATCATCATTGGTTATATCAAATTCGGCAGGAGTTTTACTATCCTCACTATAGCCGATCTTCTTCCCATTTATCCAGACATAAAATGCGGAGTTGACACCTTTAAAATGCAATATTATTCGCTTACCCTGAAATATAGGGTTAAGAACGAATGTGCGTTTGTAAGATCCAACAGGGTTAAATACTTCAGGTACGCCCGGAAATGTGGCAGTAAAAGGATAAGAAATATTAGTGTAATAGGCTTCATCATAACCTTGCAATTGCCAATCGGCAGGTACAGGTATTGTCTTCCACTTGCTCACATCAAAACTTTTTTGAAAAAAACCTGCAGGCCTTTCGGATGGATTGCGGCTCCATTTAAAGCGCGAATCGCCGCTTAGCAACTGATAGCCAGATGCGGGCAGATAGGCGTATTTTAAAGCGTCTTCCGTCGTTTTATAGCTCATAAACGAACCATGAGGATGCTCCTCGTTTACCTGAAAAACCTTGTAGTTTTTCCATTCCTGGTTATCCTGCGCAAAAGCGGTGTGTAATAGGATAAGTAAAAATAAAGTTAAAATAAGAAAATATCTGTTATTCATGATTATATAATTGATTTAACCAACGCTAGTATTATTAACGCTGCAATTCGCCGTTATCCGGATTTCCGGGTTCATCCAGCAATTGAATATAGGTGCTTGGGCCTAAGTCGGGCTTTTCCCATGATGATAATGCCCAAACTATCTTTTTATCGGGTGTTACCTCAAACACTTGTACCGTGCCTGCCCATTCTTCTGTTTTATTATTTCCGGCAACCCAACTGCATATTACCGTGTTGCCGTTAGCCAGCCTGTTGGCAGTTTGGGTATTGCCAATCTTAAAAGGCGCATCTGCCTTTGTAAATTCCCATACAGTTTGTCCCTTAGAGTTAACCTCACGCGTATAACCCAAGCCATCGCCAGATATTAAGGTATTGCCATTTTTAAGCCTTATAGCCGACCATGCCGAAGGAGCGTCTACCGACCAAACATCTTTCCCTTCAAGATCAAATTCTACCACCTTCTTTTCTGCAAAAAGCCCCACCATTATTGTTTTCTTATCTGGTGTGATGCGTACATGCCTAAACTGTCCGTGTGGGCTGGTTGACGTGGTCGGGATCACAATTTCCTTTAGCAACTTATTGGTTGTCGTATTAAATATCAGCACTTTACCTACCGGGCCGTTTAAAACCATCATTACGCTGTCTTTACCTATGGGCTGGCAGGAATGGGTTTCAGTTCCAGGGGCACATATATATTGCCATATAATGTTCTTTTCCGGAGTCACGATTCCTGCACCTGACATACAGGCATATACAATATTGCCGTTTGAGAGCAATGTTGCATCATCAAACTCCTGTATCCCTCCGGTAGCAGTGCGCAATGGGATAGAATATTGCCACACAACCTTTCCTCCTCGCACCAGAAACATCGATTGTGCGGTGGGTTTCCGCATATCCCACTCTCCGGCGTATAAAAAGTCGTGTTGTTTTAAACCTTTGCCTGGCAATTTATAATCCATGTTTATATTTTGCGCCGCCGAGTTTATGAAAAAAAAGAGCAGCGAAACTGATACTGCCTGATACTTCATACTTTTTAAATTTAATTTAAGCACTTAATTATGTTTGTAAAGATTATTTAAGTATTCATTGGGAATTAATTAGTAACACTTTACTTTTAAGCCCAGGAGAACTAACAACAATACGGACGATATCTTTCTGTGAAATAGGTTGTATATAAGCAATTAATTGCCCGTTCAATGCCTTCCTGTTGTTTGATTTATAATCCTCCATGCTATTTAAATCGCCATTTTCCAATCCCAATAATTTAGCTGCCCCATCTATTTTTACAGTAATTTCGTTAGCGGCGTTATACACCGGTATGCCATCTTTATCAGTTACATGAATCACCAGTTGAACAAGTCCTAACTGATTATGAGAAAGTAAATCAGCGCCCGCTGTAATGGCAGATGCCTCTCCTGACGTTTTTAAACTGTAGCTAACGTTTTTACCATTTTTTTTGTCGCCTTTAACTACTAATTCTCCCGGCTGGCAATCAAAATCCCAGTAAATAATCCGGTTTCCAAACGCCGAAAGTGACTTTTTACCCAATGACCGCCCGTTCAAAAACAATTCGGCTCCGCTGCAATTAGTAAAGCAATTAACACGTATTTTGTCACCATTCTTATAATTCCAGTCAGGATCAGCCTGCCTCGCAAACCGGGTATATCCCTTTTTGGAAGTATCCGGTATTGCTGTTGTCCCGATATAGATCATCGGCCCAGCCGCCCATAAACTTTGCCTGAAATAATATTCGGGCTTGGGCAGCCCTGCCAGGTTTATTAATCCTGCGCTATTGCCATGCGACGGCCATTGGTGCGATTCGCCTAAATAATCTATTCCCGTCCATAAATATTGGCCGGCTATATAAGCATTGCTATCTACAGCGTTCCATGCACTTAAAGCCATGCTGTTCTCGCTGCCGTATATTACACGATCGGGATAGGTTTTATGGTCATTTTTATAACGGTATTCCTGGTAATTGTAGCCAACAACATCCAGGTTTTGTGGAAATGTAGTCATATTCGACATCACTACGCCCGCCAAGGCAGCGGTAACCGGCCTCGAATCATCATACTTTTTAATGTCAGACACGAGGAGTTTTGATATCTCGCCCAGCCGTCGGGCAGGCGGATGGTCTGGGAGATAACCTTTCCCATAAATTTGTGGATTGCGCCCGGTGTTTAATATGGTATCCGAATAGGGATCGTTCGGGTAATCGATCTCATTACCTATGCTCCACATAATAATACTTGGGTGGTCACAGTCTCGAAGCACCATATCGCTCAAATCCTTGTCATACCAATCCTTAAAGTATTCATGGTAACCATGCTTGCTCGGTATCCCTGCATTCCAGCCGGTTATCCATTTATTTTTACCAATTTCCCATTCATCAAAAGCCTCGTCCATAACAAGGAAGCCCAATTCATCACACAATTTGTATAAATAATCGACATGTGGGTTATGGCTCAGCCTTAATGAATTACAGCCCATCTCTTTCAACAGCTCCAGGCGCCTGTACCAAACCTCCTCTGGTACGGCAACTCCTAATGCCCCGGCATCATCATGGATGCACACCCCCTTCAGCTTCATGTTTTCCCCGTTTAGGAAAAACCCCTTATCGGCATCAAATTTTATGCTTCGTATTCCAACCTCATCGCTCCACTCATCTATTTGTTTGCCATTCGACATGATGGAAACAACAAGATGATACAAGGACGGCTGGCTAACCGACCATAATTGAGGTTTTTCTACGCCGAATGGTAGGTTACTTAAAGTACTGTCGCCCGTTTTTAGGGTTAATTTTTTATTGGCCGCAGCCACTGTTACACCACGGGGGCTAACCAGCCTGCATTTTACCGTAACGACGGCAGTTTTTGTTGATGCGTTCACAATACTAACATTTACGTTAATTCCAGCATGAAATGCGGAAACTTCGGGCGTTGTGAACCCTACTCCCCATAAACCGATATGTACTGGTGCGGTAGTAATTAAATAAACATTTCTATAAATTCCTGAACCGGTGTACCATCTCGAATCCGCAAATTCCGAATGGTTCACACGTACGGCCAGCACATTTTTAGCACCGGTTTTTAAATACGGGGTTAAATCATACTGAAAAGAAATAAAGCCGTTTGGACGTTTGCCGATGTAATGGCCGTTTATCCAAACTTCACTGTTTTTGTACACCCCGTCGAAATAAATGAACGTCTTTTTATTCAGGCTGTTGGAGGGTACGCTGAATGTTTTGCGGTACCAGCCGATGCCCCCCGGTAAAAAAGCCGTACCGCTAGCTAATTGCTGGCTATAAGGGCCTTCAATGCTCCAGTCGTGCGGCAGGTTTAACGATCTCCAGGCATGGTCATCAAAATCCATTGCTTCGCCATGCGCCACATCTGCCCGGTAGAATTTCCAACCACTATTAAACAGCTTCGTAATTCGGCTGGTTTGTGCCTGCAAGGCATAAAATAACAGGGTCAAAAACAAAACGCGATATTTTTTTTCATATTCTCTTTACTTTTCTATAACCAGCAGGCCGCTTTACCCGGCTTGTTGCTATTGTCAAGCAGCCTTGGGCAGTCGTTTTACTTTACATTATAACCTTCCACAGCTACTACCGGTTGTTCGCCGCGAGTATCTGCATCTGCTACCTTCATTTCAATGCTACGTTCCTCCCCAGGAAATAACGTAAAGTAGTTATTGTTGTAAATGACCGGTAAAATCCGTTCGCCGTTTTTGGCCCCGGTTACTTTCAGCCGCACATTAAAAGCGGTGTAAGCCGTATGATTATACAATTTGGTAGTGATCTTCCAATCGCGGCCAGCTTTCAGCGCGTGCGTTTGAGCCGATAGTTTCACCTGTGGCAATTGAGCAACCGAACTTAAGTCCCCAATATCGCCCGATGAATCTGGAAGGGTGCCCCTGCAGTACTCGTTTCTTGAAACCAAGTCATTGCCCCGGGTTAGTTCAAGCCGTACAAAATATACCCCAGTCAATTCTGCAGGAATAGTAACCGGCATAACGGCAACCCTGCTGTCCATGCTACAGTCGATTGTCGCCTGTTTTGTAAGTTTTACTTTGCCTTGCAAATCCAATACCTGTAGTTTTGCATTGAGCATCGCACCGTTTGAACTACTGTAATTAACTACTTCTACACTATCGTTAAGCGGGTTCCATTGGATATGCAATGGCTCCGAAGCTTTTTTGGCACCGAAATAAGCGCCTGTAGGTTCAAAATAGTAATCATAGCTCTGCCAAACTAATGTAGGCCAGGAGGGATGGCTCATCCAGATCAATAAACCCATCCTGTTTTTGCTTTGCGCCTCAAACATGGCCCTGTAGCCCTGGTATTCTGTCCAGGCCGCTAAAGAGAGCCATTGTTTTACCCCGTCGATTCTGCCAAAGGCATGCTCCATCGTCGCATTGAAGGTAGTCCCGTTTTGTGCACCCTGCAAGGTAAAATCATGTACGCCCCATAAACGCGACTGCGGCCATATAGCCGAATCGGGCATGGCTAATTTAAAGCTTTCGTACGACATCAGATCGGGCATGCCCATTTCGCTATGCAGTTTCGGCTTGGCCCTGTTTTGAAAATAAGATTTAAGCGGGCGTAAAGCATAAGGCCCACCGCCGCTTACGCTTATCGCCGCCGAATTCGGAATATATTTAATGCCAGGAGCCAGTACCGGTAAAATATTGGTTATCGCATTTTCAATTACAGGTGGCGGATTACCTTCGTTACGGCCTACATATAAACCGATTGAAGGATGATTGCGAATCCGTTTTACAAAGTCTTTCAGATTGTCAATAAACATATCGGGGTGATTGGGAACTGGCCCGTCATAAGGGTTTGCCAGCCAAAAATCCTGCCAGATAAGGATGCCATATTTATCGCAGGCTTCAAAAAAAGCATCATCTGCAACTTGCCCTACCCAGTTCCTTATCATATTGAAGTTCATCTCCTTATGGTAGCCTACGGCGATATCATACTCGCGCGACCGGTAGCGCAATAAGTCTTCCGCAAAGCCCATATTACCGCCCCGCGCAATAAAACGCTTCCCATTCACCCATATCTTTAAATTGCCGGTATCTAAATAAGTCATTTCCCGTATGCCGGTTTTAAATATTTTTTCGTCCGACTGCTTTCCATCGTCTGTTATGAAAGTAAGGGTTACCTTATAGAGGTTTTGATTACCGTAACCGTTGGGCCACCATAAAGCCGGATGATGTAAAATTAACGATGGGTTTGTAGTTGGATTAAGACTGACAGTTATCTGCTCGTTAGGCTTGAGTGCTATAGCCTGGTCAAAACCCGTAATGCCAAATTTGCCTTTCAGTATTCCTTTAACAGGTTTTGCGCTATGATTATAAAGAATGGTTTGTATGCTTACCGATGCTGAAGTAGTGTCAGGTAATGGTAGTTTGGTTGTTAACAGTGGGTCCTCAATGGTTACAGGGCCGCTTGGTGACAGGTAAACGTCATTCCATATCCCCGTGTTTCTACCGCGAATGGTGGGGATCCAGTCCCAGCCTATAGAGGCGTGAAAAGTAGGATTGTCGGCTCCCAGTTCTCCACCATTCGCATCGGTGCTGTTCCTGTTCTGTTCTGTTGGAAAGCCGGGTGTTTCATTTTTTATGACCCGAACCGCCAGCACGTTTTTGCCGCCAGCCACAAGCAGGTCAGTTACATCGAATTTTCCCCTGATAAAGGCGCCGTCAATCCGTCCAATGGAGTGGCCATTCAGATAGATATCTGCCTTCCAGTTAATGCCTGCAAAATTTAGAAATACGCGCTTGTCTTTATAGAATGAAGGGGTGGTAAACACATCCCTATACCAAAAATCGTCATAAAAATATGAGTCGGAAATAAACATGTTATTATCGCCGAAATTTGGCTCAGGCACAGCACCAGCGTTTAGGTAACTTACCAGCGTTGTTGCCGGAACTGTAGCGATGAGCCATTGCCTATCATCAAATAAAGGAGCTGATAAGGCTAAGCCGTTTGCTTTAACCTGCGATGCCCGCTGCACTTTCCAGGCACCTCCGGCCAGATCAAGCCGACCGTCGGCATGGATGGTTTTCTGAGTATGTGCCACAGGTAAAGGCCCACCGGTTCCAAAAACTTCCATTTCACTTAATATATATCCATTATCAGGGTTGGCTGGTTTTGTCATAAGTACTCGTACAAATCGGCCTTTAATTTTACTGTTTAATACTACATTGGTAAGCTTGTCCCCGTTTGCAGGTAAAGCCGCAATATTTCTCCATGAAACAGCATCCGTTGACACCTGAACTGAACCTTGCATAGCTGGGCTAATCCAGTAGAGCTTTATTTTATTGAAAGAGCAAATCGCACCCAGGTCTACGTAAACCCATTCAGTACTACTCCCTCCGCTTTTCCAGGCGCTGGTAAAATTGTAAGGGCCGCCGATGGGAGCTGCCTGGCCATTGCTATACATCGAAAGATAATTAACCGACCAGCCTTTAGCATTCGGATCATCGGTATTAATACGGTAATATTTATAACGAACGGGTTGACTAAACTTAAATGTATAATTTAATGATTGTCTTTTGATAACTGAAAATCTGCGGGTAAGGGCTATTTGCTGCGCTGTTGATTTTTGCCCGGCTGACGGACGAAACCCGACAGACAGTTCAATACCCGGCAGTGAAGTGCTGCCGCTTACTTTTTCCAATTCATCCCATTTTAGGCCATCGTAAGATCCGCTTACCGTTATTGCCCAGGGTTTAGGCGCGAGGGTGTCTGCCGTCATACTACCAACAATTCTGAAACTATCTATAGAAGGCACTTTATAATTGCCTGCCATTTGTACCTGGAACCACGCATTCGGTCCGTCAAATTGCTGACTGCTGGAGTTTCTGTCAAAACCATGTTCTCTTCCATCTCTTGGCAAAATACCCTGACTATTTGTACTTGCAACTATCCAGCCGGGTAGTTTAGTATCAATTATACCATCTGTTATCAGTTGCGCCGTAAGGTTGTAATCGTAGGCATCTGACTGGTAAGCTGCCCTGTGCAGGGCAAGGTTTCGGTAGTGAATGGCATCGATCTTCATACCCGGGCCAAAGAATTCCTTCGGGTCGCCTGGATATATCCCAATTCCACGGGAATATTGTTGGGCGTTTGATGTTTGCAAATGGAAGAAAAATAACAAAAAGACGAGATAGATCGCCCTTTTAAGAAGTAACCAAAATAATACCGGGCGCAGCGCTTTTGTAATAATTCGATTCATATTCAACGTAATTAAGTATGAGGCCTTTTCCTTTCTGTATTTTTAAAGTACAAAAAACCAGAATTTACAATATTGTTTTTATAAAGCTATCTGGTTTTTCGGTCAAAAGACATTTTCTATAAAAAGTAACAAAATTGTTATATAAATTAACTCAAAAGTTTAAGTTTTTTTACAATATCTAATTAAATTGTTCTGTTATTTTGGTTAATAAGGGGAACCTATGTACGATGAATTAAGAAGGGAAAAAATCCGCATTTAAAGTTTCACAATAAATTTATCGACTGTTTAA
>JANXTT010000077.1 GCA_025352225.1 Mucilaginibacter sp.
TATACCGGGGAAAGGGCAAGGAATTTTTCTACAGCGAAGTCGTGACCGATTTTGTACTTTTCTTTAATTTACCCCTATATCGGAAAATAATGGTATTAGGCGCGCCAATTGCTACGGGGCCATTTCCCAAATTAGGATTTATTGAGCCAATTCCACCGGTGTTTTTTACCGTTACTGGTTTTAACAAATGGCCGGGTTCCTTTTTACAGGCAAAAAGAAATGTTCCAAAGAAAACTAACAAAATACCCGATAAATTTTGCAGGGCAGCACAATCTTGTTTCATTTGAGCAGTACCAGTTAATTTGGTTTAATAATTAACCAACATTAACAATTAAGCATTGTTTTAAAACTAAATACTATAAGTCATACGGCAGATTTTTTTCGGCTAGTGTAACCTTGTATTCGCGCTCGGAAAGGGCGTCGGCTAAAACCTGCATGCTGGTTGTTTCGCCATGTACCAGGAATATATTTTTTAATCTTTTGTTGTCTTGCTGGTTTATCATGTTAATCAAATCATCATGGTCGCCGTGAGCACTAAACAGATCGGTTTTTTTTATTGTTGCATACACAGCCAAATCCCTGTCTTTAATATGAACAATAGGATCGCCACGTAATAGCCGATGACCAAGCGTGCCCTTGGCGCAATATCCAATAAAAAGAATGGTGCAATAATAATTTTGAATATTATGAAACAAGTGATCTTGTATTCGGCCGCCTTCAAGCATCCCTGCAGACGATATGATAACGCATGGTTCAAAGTAGTTTGAAACTTGTCGGCTATCTTTTAAATTTTCAACGTAAGTTAAGTTCTCAAATTCAAACTCATCGCCCAGTTTATGATAAAAATCCTGCGCCTCATCATTCAACAGGCTATGATGTTTTCTAAAAACATTGGTTGCCATATTAGCCATCGGACTGTCGACAAATACCTTGATGGGAGGTAATAATCCCTGGCTAAATATTTTATTTAATGAAAAAACTAGAGCTTGCGTACGGCCAATGCTAAAAGCCGGAATTATTAACCTCCCAGACTCTTTAACGCAGGCTTTTTCAATGGTTTCTATTAAAACATCAGCTATGGTTTTGTCTTTGGTATGATGCCTGCCACCATAGGTAGCTTCTGATACCAGATAATCAACTTGTGGTAATGTTTGGGGATCATTCAGCACCGGATAGTTTTTGCGGCCTATATCGCCTGTAAAGGCTATGGTTTTTTCGGTGCCATTATCGTTTATCTTTAAAATAGCTGCTGCCGCACCCAATAAATGCCCTACGGGTATTAAGGTGAGTTCAACATCATCATTGATATTAAACGGACGGTTAAATCCAATAGTAATAAAACGTTCAACCGTGTCTGTTACATGCTTTTGCAAATAAAGTGGCTGCCGGCCCTGCCCAGGCCGTTTGCGGTTATGCTTACGCGATTGGTGCTCTTTGCGCATAAATATATTAACCGAATCGAGTAATAATAATTCGGTTAAATCAGCAGTAGGAGCCGTACATAATATTTGCCCGTTAAAGCCCATACGTACTAGCGTAGGCAAATTTCCGGAGTGATCTATATGTGCATGGGTTAAGATAACAACATCAATATCTGATGGGTTAAAAGGGAAATTTTCATTCAATTGAAGATGAGTGTCCCTTTCGTAATCTAAACCACAATCTACTAATATTTTATATTGATTTATTTCCAGCAAGTGCATGCTGCCGGTAACCTGTTGTGCTGCACCGTGTACGGTTAGTTTCATTTTAGTTAATAGCCCATAGTAAATGTACCGTGTGATTAAGTTATTTCTCAATAATAGTCAAAAATCGCGACCTGAGGCTAATTATATTTCAAACTGCAATCCGCTTAGGTAGCGGTACAGCCCCGTTTCGTTTTTAAGCAGGTCGTCGTGACTGCCACTTTCAATTATAGTGCCTTTTTCTAATACGATTATTTTATCAGCCTCACGTATGGTAGATAATCTATGCGCAATGATGATGGATGTACGGTTTTTCATCAACACTTCCAAAGCTTCCTGCACTAATCGTTCCGATTCTGAATCTAATGAAGAAGTAGCCTCGTCCAAAATTAATATAGTCGGATTTTTCAACAATGCCCTTGCAATGGCAATACGTTGCCGCTGCCCACCCGATAGTTTTACGCCACGTTCTCCAACAACTGTGTCATATCCTTCGGGGAAGGTACTAATAAAGTTATGGGCATTGGCCCGTTGGGCAGCTTGCAATATTTCTTCTTCGGTGGCTTTTAATTTGCCATAGGCTATGTTTTCGCGAATAGTTCCGCCAAAAAGCATTACATCCTGCGGAACAACAGCAACCTGGTTACGTATGTCTGTCAACGAAAACGACGAAGCGGCTTTGCCATCAAAAAACAATTCTCCACTTTGCGGATGATAAAATTGAAGTATTAAAGCTGCCATAGTTGATTTGCCGGAACCGCTTGGCCCTACTATGGCAACTTTTTGACCGGCGTTAGCTAAAAATGATACATCTTTAAGCACTTCAATTTCTGGTCGGGATGGGTAATGAAACCGTACATTCTTAAATTCGAGGTTACCTTCAATTTTTTGTTTAACCTCATTTTCGGTTTCCCGGATAGAAACTACTTCGCAGTTCTCATTTAAAATCTCAATAACGCGCTCACTGGCACCAACAGCTTTTTGTATGTTGGCATATTGCTCAGGCAAGCTGCCTAAAGAGGCTGAAACTAATATGGCAAACATTACAAATTCGGTAAGCTCGCCTACCTTAAGTTGTTTCAAGCTAACTAAATGGGCACCGTACCAAATAACACCTACTACTACCCCAAATAAACAAAATACAACGAACGACGCAAATAACCCCCTGAATTTTGCTCCCTTTATAGCGATGTTAGCAACCCTGCGTATGCTTTTATCATATCTGCCGGCCTCAAAAGCCTCGTTCACAAAAGCTTTAACACTGGCTATTCCCTGCAACGTTTCTTCAACTATGGTATTTGATTCGGCAAGCTGATCTTGGGCCTCTTTGGACAATGTCCGTATAAATCTTCCAAAAAAAACTGCGATAGGTACTATTATTGGCAAGATCAGCAGTAGTATCAGTGCTAATTTGCCTGATACAATGGCCATCATAATGGTTCCGCCTATCATAAGGATGATCTGCCGGAGCATTTCGGCAAAGGTGGTGGTCAACGTATCTTGAATTTGTGAAAGATCTGCAGATATACGGCTATTAAGCTCTCCAACCCTTCGATTGGAAAAAAAATTCATAGGCAGGGTAATCAGTTTAAAATATGTGTCGCGGCGAATATCGGCAATTGAGTTCTCTGCAATTTGTACAAACCATGTTACCCTAAAAAACGAAACTATGGCCTGAATAAATAATATGGCAAAAGCAATTAAACCAATCGAATTTAAGTTAGCCGGTAATATCCCACCGTTTATATCCCCTTTTGCAGCGTCAATTATTCCGCCAAGTAACTTAGGGAATGCAAGCCCGGTCAAGCTGGATAATATCAGGAAGAATAATGCCCCCGCAAATTTTAATCGGTAAGGTTTGAGATAGGTTAAAAGCTTGCTTACGTTTTGCAAACTTTGCTGGTTTATTTTTGCTTTAGGAAGTTCTGCTTCTGCCGCGTTGCCGCTGTTTAATCGTGCTCTGGCCATTTAATTAATTTATACTTTACAATATACCTTAACAAAGGTATATTGATTAAGCCCGGCTCGTTCTTTTATTTCTGAAGAAAAGAAAAATTGACGTTAGAATGAGAACAATGATGGCAATAATATAGCGGACTTCACTTTTTTGATTTTGTGTTACTAACTCATTTTGAGATTCACGCAATTGTACATTCTGTTGCCGCAGTTTATTAATGGCTACCATATAGTTAATTACCTTATCTTCTGTATCATGAGATTTTGTTAAAACTGTGGTTTGTTGAAACGTTTTATAGTCAAGTAATATTTTTAATTCCCTAAAAATAACATTGTCGGTACGGGCTATGTCCATCAAAATTTCATTTGATCGCCGTATGTCTTTTTTTGTTTGCAGCCCAAATATACCGGTATGCATATCCAGGCTTTGGATATACTGGCTGAATTTTTGACTACGCGCATCAAGCAGTCCATTTATTTTTTTTCGCTGTAGCTGATAAGCAAGCGAATCGGGGTTAGAAGCAAATGCTGCCGACAGGGGGGCGATTAATAAAAAGCAAAGTATAAAATTTTTCATAGGTCTCCTTTATTCAAAATCAATAATCACGCTATCACCTAAGTTTAAGCCTAACAAACCACTTGCATTACCTTTGTTAATGGCAATTTCCAGATGATCACTTATACCAAACATACAAAGCTTTTCACCTTCGGGCACTTCATTATAATGCCAGCTTAAATGGTTAATGGTTTCATTACGTTTAAAATACAGTACAAAACGCCTGCCACGTTGTATCTCACTAAAAAACTCTTTGGTAATATTGGTAATTACATTCTGAAACGAATCTATATATATAACGCTTCCTTTGATTATATTTTTTTCTACTACCGGTTGCAAATTCATTTTCTTCTCAATACTGGTAACCGGTATCCCAATTTCAATTAGTTTGCCTCCTTGGGCAAGGTGGCAAGCTGCTTTAACAAATATATCCGCTAAAGGAAAATGTAAAAACTTAAGATCCTGCATAATGTTGATCTCCACCATTTCGTTGGCATCGTGTTTAAACATCAGCGAAAAAATGCCGTTATCTGCACCAACAAAATAATGATTTTGATAACGTATAGCCAGATACTTTGTATACACATTGTAAACAGTATCAATACCTATAAGGTGAACGGTATCTTCCGGAAAATAGTGAAAACTGTTTTTTAAAATAAAAGCTGCCTGCTGTACATTAAAGGCTGCTACGGAATGTGTAATATCTACAATATTTACTGCGGGCAACAATTTTAAAATACTACCTTTAAGGGCAGCTTGATAAATGTCTTTATCACCCAGGTCAGTAGTTAAAGTTATAATTGCCATTAATTATTTTAAATATTATCACTAATCTTGTAAACGCTTTAGCGGTTACAAATATTCAATTTTTAATTCAATAAAAAACCTCAACTAAAAAATACATCGCTTGAACGAACTTAAATTAACTATTGAGCAGATTAACCCCGCTGTGCTATGGGGGGCAAACAATGATCATTTCGAGATCATAAAAAAACAGTTCCCAAAATTAAAAATTGTAGCTCGAGGCAGCGAAATTAAAGTTTTAGGGGACGAAAATGAATTGGCTATATTTCAGGATAAACTGGAAAAACTAATTCAGCATGTTGAAAAATTCGAAACCCTGGATACAAACGAATTGGGGAGGATACTTGGAGCAAAAATTTCAAATACTCCCTCGTCCGAAGGCCCTGTAGATAAATCTACAACGGGAGAGGTAATTGTATTTGGCCCAAATGGGGTTATGGTAAAGGCACGTACCGCCAACCAACGCCGTATGGTAAGCAGCATAGATACCAATGACATTATTTTGGCTATAGGCCCAGCAGGTACCGGCAAAACCTATACAGCTGTTGCCTTAGCAGTAAGGGCATTGAAAAATAAGGAGATAAAACGAATTATATTAACACGCCCAGCTGTAGAAGCAGGCGAGAATCTTGGTTTTTTACCAGGCGACCTAAAGGAAAAGATTGACCCATACCTTCGGCCGCTGTATGATGCCTTGGATGATATGATCCCGGCAGATAAACTAAAAGTTTATCTGGAGAATCGTACAATTGAAATTGCGCCACTGGCATTTATGCGTGGCCGTACGCTTGATAACTGTTTTGTTATTTTGGATGAGGCTCAAAATGCTACAGATATGCAGTTGAAAATGTTTTTAACGCGTATGGGCCCATCGGCAAAATTTATTGTTACCGGTGATGTTACACAGATTGATTTACCCAAAAAACAACAGTCGGGCCTACACACGGCATTACGTATATTGACAGATATTAAAGGAATAGAAATTATCTACCTAACAGGAGAAGACGTGGTGAGGCATAAGCTGGTTCGTAAAATTTTAGAGGCTTACGGCGATATACAGTAGTTATTAGTAGTTGTTATCAAAGTAGTTAATATCAAGTATTGGGAGTTTTATCAAACCTGCCGACACTGCGTTTAACAGCGCAATTTTAGACACTTGATACCAATCAAATACGAACTGCGTGATACGAAAATTTGTATAAAATGAATTCGATAAATGAAACACATTTTGATTTTGCCGGGCAAACCGGATACTATAAGGGCAAGGTTAGAGATGTTTATACCATAGGCGATAAATACCTCGCTATGGTAGTAACCGACCGGATTTCGGCTTTTGATGTTGTTTTACCAGAACCTATACCATATAAAGGTCAGGTTTTAAATCAGATTGCAGCTAAGTTTTTGGCCGCTACTGCGGATATTGTACCTAATTGGGTTATTGCAGTTCCCGACCCCAATGTAACTATAGGCCGTATTTGTGAGCCTTTTAAAGTGGAAATGGTTATTAGAGGGTATTTAGCCGGGCATGCAGCACGAGAATATAGTTTGGGTAAGCGCACTATTTGTGATGTTACCCTTCCCGAAGGTTTAAAGGAGAACGATAAGCTGCCAGAGCCTATTATAACGCCGACAACAAAAGCCTCAATAGGGCACGATGAAGATATTGCAAGGGAATCAATATTGGCACAAGGGATTGTATCAAATGACGACTATCTTAAACTTGAAGCTTACACCCGAGCACTTTTTCAACGGGGTACAGAAATGGCCGCGAAACAAGGTTTGATTTTAGTTGATACTAAGTATGAGTTTGGTAAAGCTGATGGAACCATTTATTTAATAGATGAAATTCATACACCAGATTCGTCACGCTATTTTTACAGAGATGGATATGCTGATCGTCAACAAAATAACGAACCACAAAAGCAGTTATCAAAAGAATTTGTGCGCCAATGGCTCATAGAAAATAACTTTCAAGGTAAAGAAGGGCAACAAATACCCGTTATGTCTATTGATAAAGTTAATTCAATATCTGAGCGTTATATTGAATTATACGAACAAATAATAGGCGAAGGCTTTGTAAAGCCATCAAATACCGATATATTAGAAAGAGTAGAAAATAATATTAATACAGCGTTAAGCAAATTATAAGATATTTTATCTTTAGGTAAAAAAGTTATATATTTAAGCGCTTAATTTTTGAACGATGAAATTTACTGTAGATAAACACGACAAGTATGTATTGGTGAAGTTGAATGAGTCGAAATTAAATTCATTGATTACACCCCAATTAAAATCGGAGCTCATATTAATGAACACCGAGGGTCAGAGAAATATTATTTTAGACCTTTCGGCTGTCAAATTTGCCGACTCATCAGGGCTGAGTAGTTTGTTGGTAGGCCACCGCTTATGTAAAAATTCAACGGGCGTATTTATACTGGTTGGATTAAATAGTTCAGTTTCAAGGCTGGTAACTATATCACAATTAGATAATGTACTTACAATAGTTAATACAACCGACGAGGCCATCGATTTGATCTTTATGGAAGAGATAGAAAGAGACTTGAAAAAAGAGTTGAGGTAATTCTACTTTGTTTATAACCGAACATGAGGTTTGATGTAACAATTCTGGGCAGTAGTTCGGCAACACCTATTTTTAACAGAAATCCAACAGCGCAAGCACTTAATATCAATGAACGCCTTTATTTAATTGATTGTGGCGAAGGCACGCAACAGCAAATGCTGCGATTTGATATTAAGGCCAGTCGCATAGATTATATTTTTATTAGCCACTTGCATGGCGATCACTATTTGGGCCTGGTTGGCTTGCTCTCTTCGCTCCATTTAAATGGACGGAAAAAACCGATTACCTTGTTTGGCCCCGCTCATTTAAAAGAAATTATTGATATTCAGTTTAAATATTCTGAAACAAAACTTCATTTTGATTTGGATTTTAAATCCATTGACCCCTTAAAATCTGAAATTATTTTAGATAATACGGATATTACTGTTGAAACCTTAATACTTGATCACCGTATTGATTGCACAGGCTTTGTTTTTAGACAAAAAAAGCGTTTGCGAAAAATAAATAAAGAAAAAACTGAATTACTCAATGTACCGGTTGAGTATTATTCACTACTCAAAAGAGGCGTTGATTACTTTACTACCGACGGTAAAACATACGCCAATTCTGAATTAACATCAGATTCGGAAGCAACAAAAGCGTATGGTTATTGTTCGGATACGTTGTTTAATGATAGGTATTTTGACCAAATTAAAAATATTGACCTGCTCTATCACGAAGCTACATTTGCGCATAACATGTTGGATAGGGCAAATGAAACTCATCACACCACTGCCCTTCAGGCAGGTCAGATTGCACAGCTTAACGGTGTGAAAAAACTATTAATAGGCCATTTTTCAGCACGTTATAAATCATTAATAGAGCTTTTAGACGAGGCACGGTCGGTTTTTCCAGAAACGGAATTAGCCATTGAAGGAAAAACTTTCGTAATTTAATTTAAAGCGATGGGCGTTGAGATTGAACGTAAATTTTTGGTTGACCTTCAAAAATGGAACGATTTAGTAAAGCCCAGGGGAGTAGCATACATACAAGGTTATATTATAAAAGAGCCCTCAAAAACCGTTCGGGTAAGAATTGCAGGTGATAATGGGTACATCACCATAAAAGGTAAAAGCATAGGTGCTGCCAGAAGTGAGTACGAGTATCAAATACCAAAAGCCGATGCTGATGAATTATTAAATGTTTTTTGTGAATTAGTGATTACCAAAACTCGTTATAATATCCCACATGCGAATAAATTGTGGGAGGTTGATGTTTTTTTAGCTCAGAACGAAGGATTAATCGTTGCAGAGATCGAATTAGACAGTGAACTGGAAGTTTTTGAATATCCTGACTGGATAACCGACGAAGTAACAGGTGATGTAAAATATTATAACTCAATGTTATCAGTAAACCCCTATAAAAACTGGTAAGCTATTTCAGAAAGAAATAGAATAGCGAAAACCCGATTAGCGACCCCATTATACTGCCAGCGAGAACCTGCATTGGGGTATGTACCTTAAGGTATAGCCTGGCTACACATACGCCAACTGTTAAAACTAGCATTGTATAAAATATTGGCGTATAATTAGCTGAAGGGAATTTTAGATATAACATAGAAATTATAGCGAACATGCCCCATGCTCCTGATGCATGTGTACTTATTTTCCAATAAGGTGTAATTATGGTTAGCATAATTAAAGAAATACTTACCGCAACCATACATAAGCTTAGGGCGTTTGATACTCCTTGGCTGTATATTAAAAATACAGCTATTATGAGATAGATAAAGCAAGAAAATATTTGGGGAATTACCCTATCTTCTTTGTTATCCAAAGTCCAGTTTTTAATTATTTTTCTTTTGTATAATATAAAAACTAAAATAAAAGGTAACAATGATGTAGCTCCAAAAATGTAGCAAATGGCTAATATTTTATCACGGAAGTTTGTTATATGAGTAAGTTGCGGAAAGTAAAATAAAATAATCCAAAACAGATAAGTTGGAGATAGCAATGGAATTAGTACAATTGAAATAATATGCGCAACAATTCTTTTCATAAAAGGTATAGACGTGAATTGACTTTTGTAAAGAAACAATAGCTAAGGGAACAAAATTAAGTGGTTTATCCAAAAAATAATGAAAAAATAGCATTATATTTCATTCAAAGTTGTTTTAATGTTGGTGATTGCAACACTATAACAAATTGTCATTATAGAAGAATTTCTTAATAGTGAGCTGCATTTTTTAAATAAATAATGATTGTTTTTTTTAATCTTACAAGGGCAAAATTCCTGGTTTTATAATGGAAGTGTCTAAAAAAGAAAAAAATAATAAAAATTTATGAGGAAAAGAAAGATTATTATAGATTCGCACTTGATATTTCGTTTTTAATTTCAAAAAACACATATTTGAATCAAGCTTTACAAAAAAAAACTAAACAATGGCAACTAAACTCGAGTACATTTGGCTTGATGGCTATAAACCAACACAAAGCCTTCGTAGCAAAACAAAAATTGAAAGTGATTTCAGTGGTAAATTAGAAGACTGCCCTTTATGGAGCTTCGATGGTTCGTCGACCGAACAAGCACCAGGCGGTTCATCAGACTGTATATTAAAACCGGTTTACATTTGCGCTGATCCACAAAGAAAAGACGCATTTTTGGTAATGTGCGAAGTTCTTGATTCAACAGGAGCTGCACACGAATCAAACGGACGTGCGTTAATTCAGGATGACGATAACGATTTTTGGTTTGGTTTTGAACAAGAATATTTTTTATGGGATCCAAAAACTAACAAACCTCTTGGTTTCCCAGAAGGTGGTTATCCAGGCCCACAAGGACCATATTATTGCTCTGTAGGTGCCAACAATGCATTTGGAAGAGAAATAGTAGAAGAACATCTTGATGTATGTTTAGAAGCTGGTTTGAACGTTGAAGGTATCAACGCTGAAGTTGCTGCCGGCCAATGGGAATTTCAAATATTTGCAAAGGGTGCTAAAGAAGCTGGTGACCAGATCTGGGTTGCCCGTTACCTTTTAGAAAGAATCGGCGAAAGCTATGGTGTTTCTATCAACTGGCATTGCAAACCGTTGGGCGCTTTGGACTGGAATGGCTCTGGCATGCATGCAAACTTCTCAAATACACTTTTAAGAACTGCTGCAAGTCAGGCAACTTATACTAAAATATTGGAAGCTTTCCGTCCGGCTGAGGTTGTTGCAGAACACATCGCTGTTTACGGTGCTGATAATCATTTGCGTTTAACCGGTAAACACGAAACTGCTTCAATAAACGATTATAGCTATGGTGTGTCAGATCGTGGAGCATCTATCCGTATACCTTTGTACACAGTACAAAAAGGTTGGAGCGGTTATTTAGAAGATCGTCGTCCAAACTCTGCTGCTGATCCATATAAAGTAGCTGCTGTTATTATCAAAACTGTAAAATCAGCAAAACTTTAAGTATTACTTATTTTAAATATAATCCTCCGGATGAGAAATTCGGGGGATTTTTTTGTTATTTATAATTGTAATCTGTTAATATAGCCATATTTCGTTTTACATTATTAAACAAATACTACTATGTTAAATCAATCTAATATTTCTAAATAAAGTATGCAGATAAAATGTAGTACCGTAAATTAGCATTATCTATTAAACCTATAGGCATTATAATTCAAAACATCATGAGTTTAAGATTAGGCGATACCGCACCAAATTTCAAAGCAAAAACTTCACAAGGTGAGATTGACTTTTACGAATTTTTAGGAACAAGCTGGGGTGTGTTATTTTCCCATCCGGGAGATTATACACCTGTATGCACCACAGAATTAGGCAAAACAGCTGCTTTAAAGGATGAATTCACCAAACGTAATGTCAAAGTACTGGCTTTAAGTGTAGACTCTGTAGAATCGCACCAGGGCTGGATCAGCGATATTAATGAAACCCAAGGAGTTGAAGTAAATTTCCCTATTATAGCTGACGAGGATCGTAAAATATCTGAAGCGTATGATATGATTCACCCTAACGCGTCTGTAAATGCTACTGTACGTTCATTGTTTATTATAGCACCCGACAAAACGGTTAAACTTATTATTACTTACCCGGCTTCTACAGGCAGAAACTTTCAGGAAATATTACGTGTGATAGATTCTTTACAACTAACGGCAAATTATAGTGTTGCTACTCCGGCCGATTGGAAGGAAGGGGAAGACGTTGTAGTAGTGCCTTCAATTAAGACAGAAGACATCGCGGCTAAGTTCCCAAAAGGCTTTACAATTGTAAAACCATACTTAAGAACTACCCCGCAACCAAATAAATAATTTTTATTGCATTTTATTGTTAAATTTATATCTTTGATATTACGGGCTTAAATCATTGATTTCCTTTCTGATAAATGGACGCTTATTCAGTTGGGTAGTATATTTGAGCTAGATAAATTTTTTAATACTATACTATTATTTATTATGAAAACTGGAAAAGTAAAATGGTTTAACACCCAAAAAGGTTATGGTTTTATAGTTACCGAAGACGGTAAAGATCTGTTTGTTCATTTTAAGGATGTACAAGGTGGCGTAAATGCAATCAAAGATAACGACAATGTTGAATATGAGGTGGAAGATGGTAGAAAAGGACTGCAAGCCGTTAACGTAAAAAAAGTATAACTTATACAAAATCATAAAAATATACAACCTCTGGATAGTCCAGGGGTTTTTTTGTGTATAATTGTTATCGAGGTTTTGATCAGTTTATTTATTTTAGCCGCACCTTAACCTACTAGCACAAACTCAATGGATACATCAAAAGCTTCAAAAAATATTATCTTTCTGGTTATAGTGGCCTCTCTTGGCTATTTTGTGGATATATATGATTTACTGATTTTTGCCATAGTGCGGGTTAAAAGTTTACATGATATTGGTGTAGCGCCTGCCGATATACGAGCTAAAGGTGAATACATTATTAATATGCAAATGCTGGGTTTGCTGGTTGGAGGTATTTTATGGGGTATCATTGGCGATAAATTCGGACGTATCAAGGTGCTGTTTGGCTCCATATTATTGTACTCCGTAGCAAACTTTGCTAATGGTTTAGTAACAGATGTTAATAGTTATGCAGTTATTCGCTTAATAGCAGGTATTGGCCTTGCAGGGGAGCTTGGCGCAGGCATAACACTGGTTAGCGAAACGATGAGCAAGGAGAATAGGGGATATGGTACTATGATCGTTGCTGGCGTTGGTTTATTTGGGGCCGTTGCAGCCAATTTGGTTGCGCATTACGGCTGGCAACATGCCTATTTTATTGGAGGTGGCCTGGGGTTACTACTTTTACTGCTCCGGATGGGGACGTTTGAATCGGGCATGTTTAATGAGGTAGCTAAAAGTGATGTGGCCAAAGGGAATATGCTGATGTTATTTACTAACCGTAAACGCTTTTTAAAATACCTGTATTGTATTTTAATTGGTTTGCCATTATGGTTTGTAGTGGGCATATTAGTAACGCAATCGCCCGAGTTTGGTGTAGAGCTAGGTGCCAAGCATATTTTAAGCGCAGGAACAGGTATAATGTTTACCTATATCGGTATATCCGCCGGGGATATAATAGCAGGGATTTTTGCACAGATAACCCGATCAAGAAGGTTAACGGTATTGATTTTTTTGCTGTTATCAATTATTAGTATTATATGCTATTTAAATTCAGCAGGTTTAACACAAGAGAAATTTAACTGGCTATGCTTATTTATGGGGATATCAGTAGGCTATTGGGCAACGTTTGTAACCATTGCATCTGAACAATTTGGCACTAATATCCGGTCGACGGTTACTACTACCGTTCCGAACTTTGTACGCGGTGCATTAATTCCGATCACTATCGGTTTTGAATTTTTTGTACGCTATTTTACAAGTCATGGGCATAAAGCAGATAGCAGCATCAAAAGTGCTTATCTAATGATGTTTATATTAATTGGGATATCTTTATTTGCATTGAGCCAGTTAAAAGAAAGTTTTGGTAAAGATTTGGATTATGTGGAGCATGATGAAATGCGTGCTGTTGAACTGATTTAAAAATGGCTCAAAATAGTATATAATTTGACCTGTTTTTAAATCAAAAAAATCAATATTTAAACAAGGCTCCCCAGGCAACGTTCATACCCATTTGATTACTAATATTGAAGTAGAGTAATACAAAGCTGAAGGAGCAACTTAATACAGTAACCACGAGCACTCCACCCAAAAGTATGTTTTTCATTGCGGATACTATTTATGTAAGATATTTAACGATCTACCTGCCAATGTAACCTGGCTGCTATCATCTAAATGATAAGTTAATTGTGGTATCAGAATATTATTTAGAAATAGTTCACTTTTATAGTGGATCTGCATATCGGCTTTTTGAATCGTATTGCTTTTATCAATATTAATTTTTGAATTTCGACTAGTGCTGATCTTTAATGAGCCAATCGTATTGTTTTGGAAATAGACGTTTCCATCAGAATGCTGAATAAATGACAGGCTATCAGTTTTGAATTTTTTAATTATCATCGAATTGCCATCATCAGGCCAAATGCTGTAATGACTCTCTTTTGGGGCCTTTCCATTCACCAAATAACCATTTGTGGTCGATAATATATTTAATTGGGGACACAATATAATAATGGCATTATCATATCGGTTCATACCACTTTTTAAGTCTGGCTTTTGGTTATAATCAACAGTGATCATAAGCCGATTTCCAACTTTGTTAAATTTGATTGGTACTGAATTGTTTTTTTGTCGTACAGCATAATCGCCTTGTTCAAGCTCAACAAACATTAGGTTTGCACCTTTAATTTCCACTTCGTTAAAGTCTTTTATATTAATGCTTTTATAGTCTTTATAAGGGTCTTTGTATTTTCCGGTAAGGTATTCTGCTTTTAACTCAGAATTATAGACCGCAAGCGAAATAATTAGAATTAATAATGCGCTAAATATTAAATAATTACTGATTCTCATGATTTATGCTTTAAAGTTTTCTGATTTAAATTTTTCGTATCTGGCTTGCAGATCTTCAAGTGTTATTTCCAATAAATAAATGTTCCTGAAAAACTCGGGTAGATCCTGCTCAATAAATCGATCTTTGCGATACGTTTTTACAGTTTTTACACCATCTAAGCTGATAAAAAACCCGAGCCCTCTTTTATTGAATATTACGCTCTGGTTTTGCAAAAACTCATAGGTCCGCATTACCGTGTTAGGATTTACCTGAAGTTCCATTGCCAGATCTCTAACAGAGGGTATTTTTTCTTCGGGTAACCACACCCCTCTTAATATTTTCTCGCTCACATATGCTGCAATTTGCAGGTATATGGCTTCGTTGTTTCTAAATTCCATCGCGCTATTCCTCCGGTTATACTTGTTTTTCTTTGAGCCTGTAATAGGCTGACATCCAAATGATCACTGCAAGCAATAAAAATACAGCAACCACCCAGGTTTTATCTACATCAATAGATGTATAACTATTTTTGTAAGTCGGAAAATTTAGCCCGGTAAATGGCGGATTTGAAATGTCTTTTTTAAATATTGACCTTAAAACCTGCAAGTTTAATAACCACACTATCATTACCGAAATAAAAAGGGCAAAAGCCGTTTTTATAAAGTGCATTTTTTTAAAGAAAACTGCGCCATAAAGTGTTATTGAATTTAAAACAGCATAAGTAACGTATGCAAAAGTAAGACCTTTGTTAAAGTCGAAAGCATTAAAAATAGCATCCTCTTTTGCGGGCCAGCTTATTTTTAAGAGCAACGTGATAACTCCGTAAAAGACGCCTATGAATAATGCCTGAAAGATAATAAATGAATAAATCCAGCCTATCATAAATTTTTCAAAGGAAGATGACGGCAACATAATTGTGGCTATGGCTCTTCTTTTATCGCTCAAGTTAATAAATACATTGCTGGTAAATATGGTTCCCGAACTGATCAGGAAAATTAAAAAAAAAATTGTTTGAGCATCAAGAGGAATTGGTTTCTTGTAAGTCGTTACTTCAATAATTATAATGAGTATAGATACTAATACGATCAATGACATTAAATAACTTTTGAAATTTTCAACAGTATGTTTTTTAAATAACAAACTAAAACGTTTAAAACTAAATGTCTGGTTCATATTGTTGCAGTGTTTAAAAGGTTAATTAAGGGAGTTTTGTTATTGATAATGGCATTAAATAAAAGTTCCATATCAACTTTGCTATATTGATGCCCGGTATTAGCAACTATCGCGTTTTTCCCACGCATCGTTTCTTCCTGGTATAAAACATCTCGCATATCATCAGTGGCAATTGTGGTGAAATACAACTTTTCGGTGATGCTATCCAATGCCTGGTTAAGTACGATCTCACGATTATGCAATACCACAATTGTATCTATCAGGCTATCCAGATCCCTTACCTGATGCGTTGAAATAATGATACACCGATCTTCGGTTAAAACAGACGCGATAAGTTTACGGAACTGCATTTTAGATGGTATATCCAAGCCATTGGTAGGTTCGTCCATTATAAGCAAACTTGTATTTGTGGCTAATCCAAACGCGATCATAACTTTCTTTTGTTGGCCATAAGAAAGTTTATCTAAAACAGACTCTCGTGGAACATCAAATTCACTTAAATAATTATAAAATTCCGTTTCACTAAACCTTGGATAAAAACAAGCGGTACTTGCGATAAATTTTACCACAGACAACGATGGCATGTATACCTCTTCAGGTATAAAATACATGGCTTCCAATAAAGCCACAGGCCTGTCAGCCGAGTTTAGCCCATTTATTAAACATAAACCACCCTTAGGGTAGGCAAGGCCCGTTATATTGTGCAATAGGGTTGATTTACCTGCACCATTTTTACCCAGCAAACCATATATATGCCCTTGGGATAAATTAAGATCAAGGTTTTTAAACAAAAGATTTTTTCTGGAGTATCCAAAATCAAGATTTTTTATTGCTATCATATAATAATTAGTGTATTAGTTGTGTAGTACACTACAAATGTAAACAAAGAATATTGGTTTCAAAATTTATTTTAAAAAATTTATAACTTGAACAATAATTATATTTAGCCGTAAGCAGTATCGATATTTATTTTACAAATTTGCATACGATGATCACTAAGGAAGAAATTGCCAGCCAATATCAGGAAATACAAAACGAAATATGTGCCGGGCTTGAACAATTAGATGGTAAAGCCAGTTTTACAGAAGAATTATGGCAACGCGAAGGCGGGGGTGGGGGCAAGACCCGGGTAATTTTAAACGGTGATGTTTTGGAAAAAGGTGGCGTAAATTTTTCGGCAGTGGAAGGGCAATTGCCAGAAACAATTAAAAATGCGCTTAAGGTTGAACAGCATGATTTTTTTGCGACTGGGGTATCTATAGTTATACATCCCAATCATCCAATGGTACCAATCATCCATATGAATATCCGGTATTTTGAAATGCCTTCAACAAATAATAAATCGCCTATGAGATGGTTTGGCGGCGGTATTGATTTAACCCCTCATTATGTTATTGATGATGATGCTCAATTTTTTCATCGTAAGCTAAAGGCTGTTTGCGATGATTTTAACCATGAATTTTACCATAGATTTAAAGTATGGGCAGATGATTACTTTTTTATCAAACACCGCCACGAGACCCGCGGCATAGGCGGCATATTTTACGATCGTCTGGCTGCTACTGACGAATATTCATGGGACGATATATTTGAATTCTCCAAAGCTTTAGGGCGTTCCTTTTTACCTATCTACTCCGAACTAGTAAATCGTAACCGCGACAAAGAATATACCGAGGCACAACAAGAGTGGCAATACCAGCGCCGTAGCCGCTATGCCGAATTCAATTTGGTTTATGATGCCGGAACAAAATTTGGCTTAGAAACAAATGGTCGTATAGAGTCAATATTGATGAGTTTGCCACCGCAGGCCAGGTGGTTATATAATTATCAGGCCCAACCCGGCTCTGAAGAGGAGCGAACACTTACTTTGCTAAAAAAAGGAATTAATTGGATATAGTAAATCTAATGAAAAAGCTTTTTTAAAAGAATCTTGTTAATGATAACCTTTTTCGGCCTCCGCTATTTTGATGAGACGTTTAAGCGAACTAGGCAAAAATTAGCACAAATATTCGCTTTTCCATATTTAATAATAATAGCTTCCAGAATAGCCAAACCGAGTTAAGCTATACGTTATGCAATAATACAGCAAATTAAGATATTATTGGAATTTGTTCCGCCAAAATAATTAAACGCTCTAAGTTCTGGTTTTATTGAATATTAGCGTGTACCGAGATAGTTACAATATAAAAGCAGAGTTTCAATAATTAAATTAGTTTTTTTGTCTTAAGTATCTCTATCTCGTTTCTAATATAAACCTGAATACATTCATCATGAATATAATTAAGTTATCAATCATTTTTATTAGTCTTACCGTTACGTCCGTTCTTTACGCGCAAACAAAGCCACCTCGTATAAAGTATAACTTTAACCCTGGGTGGAAACTGTATGTAGGCGACGTACAAGGTGCCGAATCGGTAAATTTTGGCGATAACTTGTGGAAAGATATTACTTTACCACATGCTTGGAACGAAGATGATGCTTTTAGAAAACCTATAGATTCATTAACTACCGGAATTGCATGGTATCGCAAACACTTTAAAATATCTGCTGAATATGCCGAAAAAAAAATATTTCTGGAGTTTGAGGGTATCCGGCAGGCAGGCGAATTTTATCTCAACGGTAAATTTATTGGCCGACATGAAAATGGTGTAATGGCTTTTGGTTTTGATATAACAGACCAGGTAAAAATCGGATCTGTAGAAAATGTGTTAGCTGTACGTATTGATAACGCATGGAACTATAAAGAAAAAGCCACCAATTCAGGCTTTCAGTGGAACGATAAAAATTTCAATGCTAACTATGGTGGGATACATAAAAATGTATGGTTGCACGTAACCAATAAACTGTACCAAACGCTGCCATTATATACGCCCTTGCAAACTACCGGGGTGTATGTTTATGCAAAAGATTTTAATATTAAAGGTAAATCAGCTACTATAACTACTGAATCACAAGTTAAAAACAACTATACAGAAACTAAAACTTTTAGTTATGAAGTAGAAATTAAAGATTTGGAAGGAAAGATTGTTAAAGTCGTTAACGGTAATAAAACAAGTATCGACGCCGGTGAAATAAAAACTGTTAGTGCAAGCTCGTTAGTAAATAATCTTAATTTCTGGAGCTGGGGTTATGGATATTTATATACTGTAATTACCCGGCTTAAAATTAATGATGTGATAGTTGATGAAGTTCAGACTAAAACTGGTTTCCGTAAAACAGAGTTTAAAAACGGGATGGTTTATTTAAATGATCGGGTATTGATGATGCACGGCTACGGCCAGCGTACAAGTAATGAATGGCCAGCCATTGGTGCATCTGTTCCTGCCTGGTTAAGTGATTATAGTAATGGTTTAATGGTTGAAAGTAATGGTAATTTGGTAAGATGGATGCATATAACTCCCTGGAAGCAGGATGTGGAATCGTGCGACAGGGTAGGACTTATTCAATCTATGCCTGCCGGCGATTCTGAAGGCGATGTCCAAGGGCGGAGATGGGAGCAGCGTTTGGAACTAATGCGGGATGCGATGATATATAACCGTAATAACCCAAGCATTATGTTTTATGAATCTGGTAATAAAGGCGTTAGTGAAGAGCATATGAAAAACATGAAAGCTATTCGCGATCAATTTGATCCATACGGTGGCCGTGCCTCTGGTTCCCGCGAAATGCTGTCTAGTAGGGTTGCCGAGTATGGAGGTGAAATGCTTTACACCAACAAAAGCGCACATGTTCCTTTTTGGGCTATGGAATACTCCCGTGATGAGGGTTTACGCAAATATTGGGATAATTATACACCTCCATTTCATAAAAATGGTGATGGGCCTTTACATAAGGGCGCAGATGCCAGCGCATATAATCGTAATCAGGATACTCACGCGCTTGAAGACGTAGCCAGATGGTACGAATTTTGGAAAGAACGCCCCGGAACAGGCGACCGGGTAAGTTCTGGCGGGGTGAATATTGTTTTTTCTGATTCCAATACTCATTTCCGTGGTGCTGAAAACTATCGGCGCAGCGGAGAGGTTGACGCGTTAAGAATAGCCAAAGATGGTTTTTATGCGCATCAGATTATGTGGAACGGATGGGTTATGCCAGAAAAAACCGGTATACATATTATAGGGCATTGGAATTATAAACCAAGGATTAAAAAAGATGTTTATGTAGTTTCGAGTGGTGATAAGGTGGAACTATTTATTAACGGAACTTCACTAGGTTTTGGTGAGCAAACCAATGGCTTTCAATTTACATTCAAAAATATTGAATGGAAAGCCGGTTTACTTAAAGCTGTTTCTTATGATGATAAAGGAAATAAGTTAGCCGAAACGCAAATGAAAACCGCAGGTAAGCCAATAGCTTTAAGGCTAACTACCATCCAAAATCCATCTGGTGGTTTAAAAGCTGATGGAGCCGATCTCGCTATTGCGGAAGTAGAAGTTGTAGATGCAGAAGGCATCCGTTGCCCCACAGCATTAAATATGGTTAATTTTTCGTTAGAGGGCCCTGCCGAATGGCGGGGAGGTTTAGCGCAAGGTGCCGGAAATTTTATACTTGCTAAAAGCCTGCCCGTAGAATGTGGTGTTAACCGAGTTATCATCAGATCTGCACCAAAAGCTGGAAAGATTACTTTGACAGCAAATTCTGAAGGTTTAAAATCTTCAACAGTTACATTCCAGTCATTATCTTTAAAAGTGACTGATGGACTTACTTTAGAAATGCCATCTGATGGATTGTTATCGAATTTAAAACGTGGCCCAACACCTGCAGGCCAATCATATAAAGTAACCCGTAAATCTGTAAAAATAATAGGAGGGACCGCGGGTGCTAATGCCGATAATTTAAAAGCTAGTTATGATGATAACGAAACATCTGAGTGGGCAAATGACGGTAAAGTTTCAACCGCATGGGTCAGATATGATCTTGAAAAGGAAACTATCATAAGCGAAGTGGAGTTGAAACTTAATAATTTCCGGTCACGGTCTTATCCCATACGGATTTTAGTTGATGGTAAAGAGGCGTTTAATGGGGATACCAAAACCAGTCTGGGCTATTTTACGGCTATATGCAAACCTACAAAAGGGAAAACTGTAACTATTCAGTTAAAAGATGTAGGTAGCATTCAAGGTGATAATAATAATGCAGGTGTCGAAATTTCAGGAAAAAAACTAGATGATGGCGTTGCCCGAGATGACAAAAATGCCAAAGGTATGTTAAGTATTATTGAGGCTGAAGTATATGAAAAACCTTAAGCCAGATGTAGTTACAAGCGGATTATAACGCGAGCAAGAATAGTAGGCATACTTTAAGCTTTTGTTGACATATGCTGAGTTAAGTCCAACTACTATCGGTTGTTTCCCCCCTTTAAAGAATAGTTAAAAGAGAAGGTATACCTCACCTTAATTGGTTTACCATGCTGAATGCCGGGTTTCCAATTGGGTGATGAAGCAATTACGCGCATTGTTTCTCTGTCAATATTTTCTGATAAGCCTTTAATGATTTTAACATCGGTAATCCTGCCATCTTTTTCAATAGTCATGCTTAAGGTAATGAGTCCCTGTAAATTAGGGTCATTATTGCTATTGCCTTCGTAATTTATATTTTTGGAAATATATTTATATAGTGCTTTAGTACCACCCGGAAATTCAGGTTCTACATCAATCGCTTTATAATTAAGTTTAGTGTTACTATGTTTTACAATATTTACTGTCTGTGCAATTGTACTTGTTGACAGAGATATTAATAAAATTACAAAAAAATATTTCATCTTGTTATTAACGGTATATTTTAAATTAAGTTGTTGTAAACTGGTTATGGTTTGTTTTGCAGCGAGAAATGAAGTGTAATATTGAATTTATAACTTACCGGCAACCCACTTTGTATTGCTGGTTTCCACTTTGGTGATGAAAGAAGAACCCGGATAGCCTCCTGGCTCAAGTCTTCAGCAGGGGAACTTAAAACTTCTACGTCACTGATGCTTCCATCTTTTTCTATTACAAAACTAGTATTAACCAGGCCTTCAATGTTATTTAATTTTGATTTGGCTGGGTAATGAATATTTTCTCCCAAAAATCTGTGAAACGCTAAATCCCCACCGGGATACACTGGGTTAGAACTAATAGCCTCAAATTTTTTACCCTTAACAATTTTTTTAGCTCTTTTTATTATTGGCCTATTCTTTCTAATTAACGATGTTGTTTTATTTATAGTTGTAACAGGTTCTTTTTTGATAGCTATTGGTTTAGCCATTTTTATAATTAACAGGGGTGCTTTTTTAACAATTTGCTTTGGCATAGTAGCAGGAATGGTTTTTTTAACCGAAGCTTTTTTAATAATAACTGCAGGTGGGGCTTTTTTATAAACAGGCGTTTTTGTTTTCTTGGTTACTGATGGAATATGCTTCTTGGTTTTCAAAGGAATATCTTTTTTAACATCAATATGTTGAGGTAATACAAGCATTGGATTTTTTTTAATTATTGTAACCCTTTTTTTATCAATAGAATCTACGGTTTTTTTAACTGAAGCTTTGATTTTTTTAGGATTGTCTTTTGTAGATGAGCCTGTTCTTGACCCTTTTATCCCAATACTAATATTGAAGATCATTTGCATAGTCACTTTTTGCCCGTTTAACATTGCTGGCTCCCATTTAGGAGATGTATTAATTATATGTAATACTTCACTGTCAATTGATGGGGATAAACTTTTTAATATTTTGGCGTGGGATACTGTTCCATCTACGCCAATCTCCATTATAAGGGTTAGTAATCCTTTAACTGTGTTCTGAATATGACGATTGTATTGTAAATTATTGGATATATAATTCTTAAAATCGCCCTGAGTAAATTTGGCAATAACATCAACATGCTTATAGGGGGTATTTTTAATCGTTATAACTGTATCGGTTTGAGCCTTTAATACGGTAGAAAAGCAAAATATCGGTAAAAAAATTAAAAGCCTTTTCACGTTTACTAATATATTGTATAAAACACAGTTTTCGTAATTTGTATGTATAAGTTTTTAATTTGCACAATAACAACTAAGAGTAGATAAAATTGTCCTGATAGCTAATTACATTATAACAACACGTTATTCAATATTTGATCAGTAATGAAAAAAGTAATATTTGTTTAATTTTATAGCACCAAAAACTTAAATTTCACCTGATGAAGAATAAATTTATACTTATTTTAGGCTTCTTGCCATTTTTTGCCTTATCTCAAAACAACACAAAGTTATGGTATAAACAACCAGCTAAAGTTTGGACAGAGGCTTTGCCGCTAGGTAACGGAAGACTAGGTGCTATGGTATTTGGCCGTGTTAATAAAGAAGTAATTCAATTAAATGAAGCTTCTTTCTGGTCGGGTGGACCTGTGAAGGGAAATGTAAACCCTAAAGCACATGATTACTTGTTGCAAACAAGGGATGCATTATTTAAAGATGAAAACTATGCTCTTGCTGCTGATTTGTCAAAAAAAATGCAGGGGGTATATTCGGAATCATTTGAACCGTTAGGCGATCTGATTATAACACAAGATTTTAAGGACTCAACCCCGACTTCTTATTATCGCGATCTGGATATCAAAGATGCAATTTCAACTACGCGGTTTATTATTGACGGGACCGAGTTTACACGTCAGATGTTTATTTCAGCACCCGACCAGGTAATCGTAATACGGTTCACTGCAAATAAACCTGGACGGTTAAATTTTAATGTTAATACAAAAAGTATAATTCAGTTTCATAACTTAATAATTAGTAAAAATGAGATTGCCATGCTTGGTAACGCGCCCATACACGTTGAGCCTAGTTATATAAAATACAATAAACAGCCCGTAATATATCAGGATTCTGTAACCGGTAAAAAAGGGATGCGTTATGAAGTGCTGGTAAAAGCTATAGGCAACGGGGTTATAAGTACCGATACCAGTGGCATTACAGTTAAAAACGGATCTAATATAATTTTGTTCCTGTCGGCAAGTACAAGCTTTAATGGTTATGATAAATCCCCTGATAAGGATGGCAAGGATGAACATAAATTAGCGTCACAATACTTAAACGCGGCGGTAAAAAAAGATTGGCAAACATTATTCAACAATCATTTAGCCGATTATCATAAATATTTTAACAGAGTAGCATTTAATCTTCCCGCTCCATCAAAGAATGCAAACGCGGCATTATCTACTGATGAGCGTTTAACAGGTTATACAGAGGGGGCTAAAGATCCGCAATTGGAAACATTGTATTATAATTTTGGCCGTTATTTATTAATTTCAAGCTCCAGGCCTGGAGGTATACCTGCAAACTTGCAAGGGATATGGAACAACAGTATCCGCCCACCATGGAGCTCAAACTTTACTACCAATATTAATACACAGATGAATTATTGGCCGGCTGAGATGACCAATTTATCTGAAATGCATGAGCCATTGTTAGCGCAAATTAAACATTGGGCAGTAACAGGCAAAGTAACAGCAAAGGAGTTTTACCATGCTAATGGATGGGCATTACACCATAATAGTGATATATGGGCATTAACAAATCCTGTAGGAGAGATGCGTGGCGACCCTAAATGGGCAAACTGGTCCATGGGGTCTCCATGGTTGAGCCAACATTTATGGACCCATTATCAATTTACCGGCGATAAAAAGTTTTTACAAGAAACTGCTTATCCATTGATGAAAGGAGCAGCAGAATTTTGTTTATCATGGTTGGTTGAAGATAGAAATGGATTATTAGTTACCGCCCCAGCTTTATCTCCCGAGAATGATTTTATTGATGATAATGGGCAACATGGAAGTGTGTCCATTGCAACAACTATGGATATGTCTATCATCTGGGATTTGTTCACCAACATAATTGAAGCTTCCAATATATTAAATACAGATAAAGAGTTTCGCAAGCTAATTATTGACAAACGAGCTAAACTTTTTCCCTTGCATATAGGTAAAAAAGGCAACTTGCAGGAATGGTATAAAGATTGGGAAGATGTTGACCCGCATCACAGGCATGTGTCACATCTATTTGGATTACACCCAGGCAGAGAAATATCTCCTATTACAACACCTGCTTTTGCCGAAGCAGCAAAAAAAACATTAGAATTACGGGGCGATGCAGGTACTGGTTGGAGCCTGGCCTGGAAAATTAATTTTTGGGCTCGTTTACTTGATGGCAACCATGCATATGGTTTGATTCGTAATTTATTGCGTTCTGCTAATGTAAAAACCAATGGAGCTTCAACAGAAGTTTACAACGGAAGTGGATCAGGTACGTATCCAAACCTGTTTGACGCTCATCCGCCATTTCAGATTGATGGCAACTTTGGTGGTGTTGCCGGGATGACTGAATTGTTACTCCAAAGTCACTTAGGCGAGATTGATATTCTGCCAGCACTGCCTGATGCATGGGATTCCGGTACTATTAAAGGATTAAAAGCCAGAGGCAATTTTGAAGTATCAATCACCTGGAACGAGCACCAATTAATTTCGTCGAGCCTGAAATCAGAAATAGGAGGGCTATGTAAGCTTAGAACATTGGTTCCAATACGAATCTCGGGTGTAAATGTAAAATCTAAAAAAAGTACTATTGGGTATTTAACAACTTTCCGCACAGTTAAAGGCAAAACTTATCTCATAAAAGCCTTATAGACAAGTGTATGTTCAGCTTCATGTTTTAAATACTCATACCCTCTAAAAATAAATGGGGCGGGATTTCTCCCGCCCCATTTGAGGTCAGTTTATTAATGTATTAAATTACTTAACCGGAATAATGTCAATTATAACTGTTCTGTTATAAAAACGTTCTTCAGGAAGATTGTTTTCAAAAGGAGAGTGGCTAAGGTTTTTACCAAAACCAAATGTTTCAAATTTAACATTGGTTTTGCCCGCTTTGGCCAACTCACGCTCAAGTATTTTTTGTGTTCCATTCGCTCTGTTATCTGATAATTTTTGGTTGTATTCATCTTCTCCAATAACATCTGTATGGCCATGTATAATAACTGTTGATCCTTCAGGAATTAATGGTGATACAATATTGGTCAGAAAATTATCGTAGGCGGCAATAGTTTTTGCTTTATCAAAATCAAACACAATACTATACCTGTAACCTTTTTCAATCGTTTCATTCTGGCGTATTAAATGAACAGTGCTTTCCTTTTTAACAGGTAACCCATTTTTAGGTTCTCCAATCATTGTTATTTTATAATCACCAGTTGGACTATTACCTAAAATCGATGATCCTGGTACACTTTCTTTGTCACTTGTAAATGGCCCGTAACTTTGAATATTCCCTTTATCATCTGTAGCGGTTATAGTCCACGATTTAAATGTGTCTTTAGCACCGTCTACGTTGAAAAAAACATGACTGTCAAGCGGGTCAACTTGGGTTGTATTGAACTGTACAGGCTTCATCATTCCGCCACCTACTTCTATTAATAATTCTGGCGAGGTGCTCTCAATATCAACTCTACGGTCTTCTGATTTAAGCAAGGTTAGCTCTTTAGTACCTCCAGGCTGTTCTGATGGCATAGTTGGTTTTTTGCGCGCCTGTGTCCTGATTCTTGAATCCTCAATTCCAAATGCGCTAATTAAATATTGTTTTATCGCTTCCGCGAAAGCCTTGCCATCTTTTGGCCCCTTAGCTGGAGATCCACTTAAGGTTATAGTAGCATTTGGGTTTGAACGCATCCGGTCGCCCAGAATATTCAGAATATTATGATATACATTTAATTGCCTTGAAGAACGGCCATTCATGTTATCAGACTGTTCATTTTGTAACTGTACTTCTTTAAAACCTGATGCCTGGTCTTTTGTAAGTATCACATACCTTCCCGGAATCTCAGACGACCCTTCATCAAAGAATATAGAATTAAGAAGTGGCAACGTTTCGCTTATCTGGCGTTTAACTGGCACTGTTATAGGTGCCCTAACCGAGAATACAACATCACGTACAGGTGGAGCAGTTGCTACTAGCGCATCTTCTTTTGGAATAATTTTTGAACCCTTTCCAAATTTAAGTGCTATACCGGCCCTTACAGTCGTAATTTGCCAGCTTTCTATATCGCGAGGGGCTTGTCCAAAATAGGGATGAAATGAAATAAACGGCGAAAGGCTAACCTTAGTGGTACTGTTAGGTGATGACATTTGAATATCATAGCCCATTCCAACCTGACCAGAAATTACTGTATTATGCATTGCGCTCAATTCGGCATCGGTATTTGGTTGTTTAAGCTGTGTGTACGAAAAGTCTTTCTGTAAATTGAAAGCTACACGTGGGCCTGCAAAAAAGAAAAAATTTGATGATGGCATACCTAAACGTATACTGGGCTCAATACTTACATAGCTTGTATTTGTACCTAATGTAGCCGGGCAATTACAAGGGGCTGTAACGCCGTCAAACTTGCCCCCACGGCCATCATAAGCCACGTTTAACATGCCACCCCATACGCCCACCGGACGATATTCCATCAGGATAGAACCATATGGGCGAATGCCTGAACCTTTATGAAAAGCAGTTGGGACGATTAATGAACTGTTCAACCTTTGGGTTGTACCATCATAAAAGTTTGCATTTGCCGCGCCAGATACACCAAACCACCATACGGGCTGCGTAGTTTGCCCTTGCACCGTGGCGCGGGCCATCATTATCATCATCAAACAGATGATAGATCTTTTTATTGTTTTATTTATGGGTAACATATTAATATCTCCTTTTAAAGTTAAATTTTGATTTCTTAGTAACACCCCGTTAAAAAACGGGGTGAACTTGTTTCGTTAATACTGATTATTAAGGTAATAAAACAATATTGGCATTTAAAGTAACCGCTGTTTGTGCTAGCAACCTACCAGTAACTTTAGTACCAGTATTAAGCGAGATCAGAGTTTTACTCAATATATTACCACTAAAGTCCACATTGGTGCCCAACGTTGCTTGCCCGGCCACTACCCAAAAGATATTTTTGGCTTGCGCACCACCCGTTAAAGTAATAATAGCGCTATTGTTTACAGTAAGGTCTTGTGATATCTGGAACACCCATGTATCATTTGGCCCACCTGCAAGCGTTACACCAGCACTTGTTATTAAAACTCCAGTGCTGTATTTGTATAATCCAGGAGGCAGGATTTTACCGCTGATATTACCAGCGTACAGGTCGACAATAGGAGCAGGGGTAACTAAGTTGTTAGCGGTTGTATAAGCTGTTTGCATATCACCCACGGCTGTTGTCATGTTGCTCGGTGTAGGAGCTGCATAATCAGATGCGTAAACTTTTCCTGTAACAATCGGCGTATGCGAAGACTGTCCGTTAGCATCCAAGATTAACCCAAAGCCGGTTATTGCAGTTGCAGCGGCCGGGCTTACTCCGATATTACCCTCAATTGATGTAATTCCGGTGGTTGAAATGCCTGATTTTGTTAGTATGTTGAAATTAGCTGCAGTACCCAGGTCTACCTGACCAGGCCCGATTGCAACTATTGGAGTGAAAACTGCTACCAATGTTCTGTTCCCTGGAAGTGGGAATGTGTATGATGAACTTGTAGATACTTGTACGTTGTTCTCTGTCCATTTAGTGAACAGGTATCCTACAGCTGCATTGGCTGTTACTGTTACCGAAGAATTTGCAGCAAATGAACCTGCTCCGGTAGTTGAACCGCCTGCAGCCGGACTAGAGGATAAATTAACAACAAAGTTACCTGATGCTACTACCAAGTAGTTGGCTACCAATGTACGGTTACCAGCTATTACAAATTGATAGCTTGGGCTTTTTGATTGTTCAACATTGTTTTCTGTCCAGTTAACAAATGTGTATCCAGAGTTTGGCGTTGCAGTTACCGTTACTGTAGAACCCGCATTATATGCGCCAGACCCAGCGTTTGTACCACCAGCCACAGGGTTCGATGATAAATTCACCGCGAATTTCCCTGGTATCACAGCCGCGAAGTTTGCTACTAAGGTTCTGTTTCCAGCTATTGTGAATTGGTAGTTTGAACTTGTAGATGCTATAACCCCGTTATCTGTCCAGTTAGTAAAGGTATAACCAGTATTTGGGACGGCGGTTACCGTTGCTAATGAACCCTGAGCAAATGTTCCGGCTCCGGTAGTTGTTCCGCCTAACGCCGGATTGGCTGATAATGTTACCTGCGGAATTGTTGTAAATGTCCATACATAGTCATTTACCAATGCAGTACGCAAGGTATCTGTAGCCCCGGTTGTAATAGTACCGGTGTAAACTACAAATGGTAACAAAGGTTGGGATGGCGTAAAAGTAAATATCGCCGCGTTAGCAGTTGGCGCGATTGTTCCGGCAACCTGTGTGCCACTTTGTTTAATGATGAATGTTGTATTATTAATAGTTGATGCCTTCATGGCGGTGTTGAAAGTTACTGATATAACCTTGTTAAGAGCCACATCAACGGCTTTATCCATTGGGTCGGTAGATGCTACAATAGAACATACGCCTACTACCTCGCCTTGAAAATCATTCTTTTTACAGCCTGCCATAATGATAATAAGCAGTAATACCGTTGACCACATGGTATTGAATAGTTTAGAATAGCCCCTGCTTTTATCAGCACGAGTACCATCCATAGTCAAAGTAATTTTTTTACTCATGGTTAGTTATTTTTTAGTGTGAATTTTTACAAGTCTTGAAGTCTTTTTATTGAAGAGAAATCAGAATGGTTGTATGAGTATATGCAAAGCAAGTGCCTCTATTCATATCTTGGGGCCTACAAAACGGATGATTGGTGATTGATTTGAACAATTTAAGGCTCAATACCTGCCTGATATGCCTGAATGGGATATTCCTTTAAATTTAGTGTTCGAATTTTAAAAACGCGGCTTGTTTATTAAAATTAAATTGCAATTATAACGTTTTGAGATATAATTGTAATTATTAGTTACATACAATATTTTATATAAATTGGAGAGAATTATTTTATTTATTTAAGAAATAAATATACTTTATTACAAAGATGAATTTTTATTTATTGCAAGTAAAATCTATAATTTACAGTTGTCAACTGTAACTAAATATTTACATGTAGAGTGTTTTATGATTAGTTAAATGGAATTTACTGTAGGTTATTAACTAAAATTTAAAAATAAATAATTTTCTTTATAATAAATAAATGAAAAATCTAATTGAATTTAAGATCATCAAACTAATAACAATTCATTCATTTATTAAATGTTGAGGTTTATAATAATTGTTGTAAAACAGGTAGTATGCAACTGATAGATCTATAAATATTAACAACCAAAGTAACTTAAACATCACCACCCAAAACAATACTATAAATAGAACCATTACACGGGTCATATATTTTTCCATATCGAGCCCCATGTTATATAACATATTATGGAACAGTAAAATAACACTTAAACTAAAACTTAATAAACCAACAGCCATTACAGGTTTAAACCGAACAAATAACCACACAGTTTCTGGTAACAATAGAAAAAAGTATACGCTTAAAAAAGAAATAAATAGTTTTAACCGCGATATCGGCAGGTTTCTGGCAAAATTTAAAAATGTATCTTCAAATTGCCGTTCATCAAAAACAATAACCGAGTGAGATACTGCAATCGCCAACATGGCTATCCCTGCTACCCTGAAATCATGACTAACATCGGCAAACATGAGGAAAACACCTGAGATAATTAAGTATGATAATATCTTGGTTATCAAATATCTTACTTTTAGTTTGTTAAACATATGATATATATACAAACTAAAATAAGGCTTGTGCCAGTTTTTGGTAAACTTGAATAGAATGGATTGTTTACTGCCGTCAATGAGCTTATTAACTAACCGTGAATAAAGTAAAGCACTGCCGCCGATAAGTATAACCACGTAGCATAAAATAGTTGTTGCAGGTAAATAATAATGGTGTTTAATGGCTACCCCAATGCTAATAATGGCATAAATCAGTATAGGTAAACTAACTGTTACCTGTACTATTACCCAGCTGTAAAATTGCTTTAATTTTGGGTAAGAAGTGCTGCTATAAAATAAAAACTGTTGATGTATCCCAAACAATTGCCCGGCTACATAATGCCAACTTTTAAGGGTGTATAACATCCATACTAAAAAAACAACCAGCATAAGTATCGGGCTGGTAATAAACGCAATCATTAAAGCTTCATGATAACTCAGGAGTTGTGAAGGTTCAACCATGCCAAACATAACCAAAAATAGGAAAAACAATATGCCTGCATGGGTTTTATAAAACCCATTGGCAAATATTTTTAAAAGTATGTTAGTTAAAGGCGAATTCATCAGGATGTAAATTGGACCGTCTGATTTTCAACCAAAAGTTCTATGGCTTCGGGTATTATATCGCCATCTAATGCCTGGTGCGAAGTAAGCAGGATCATTGTTCCATCATTTCTATGTGCGTTGGTTATCCAGGTGTAAAGTATATTTAATGCCTCAGTATCAATTGTAATTAACGGCTCATCAAGTAATATAAGTTTTGGCCGTCCTAAAAAAGCAAGTAATAATGATAGTTTTTTAAGCATCCCACTAGAGTATGAACCAACAGGGCGATCAACATAGCCCTGCATTTTCATACTTTCAATTAAATCTTTTTCTTGTCCTTTTGGAGCTTTTTTAGCTGAGATAAAAAGGTCTATCATTTCTAATCCGGTAATAAACTCCGGGAATAAAGGCTCAGCCTCACTAAAGTTAACTAACTGGCGGTAAATAACGGGTTGTTTTTTAATGCTGATATTGTTATTTAATAAAATATCTCCCTCAAAAGCCAATATACCAGCTATTGATTTTAATAAGGTACTTTTGCCAGATCCATTAACACCCTTAATCCAGTAAATACCAGGCTCCAGTTGTAGCGCGGGTATTTGTAGGGCCGGATAACTGCTATATGATTTTTTGAAATTCTCGAAATGAAGCATGAAAAAATTATTAAATAGACATTCTATTATTTGCTTGTTCCTTCAATCAGTTCATCATAAAAATCTTGAATATCTATGCCCGCGGCCTTAACTTGTTGGGGTATTAAACTATTAACTGTTTGCCCTGGGGTAGTATTGATCTCAATAAAATAAAAATCGTTAGTAATCTCCTGTAAAATAAAATCAATCCTGGTCATGCCTCTGCAGTTTAAACGCAAGTAAACTTCAGTAACAATACGAGCTATAGTTTTATTTTGTTCATCGCTTAAATCGGCAGGGGTTATTTCTTGAGATATGCCAGGTGTATACTTTGCTTCAAAATCAAAAAACTCTTTTGAACTTATAATTTCGGTAGCCGGTAACACTTTAAGGCGGCCATGTAAACGCACCACTCCGATACTGAATTCCCGGCCCTTAATATATTCCTCAACTAAAACCTGATGATCTTCTTTAAAAGCTTTTTCCAAAGCCTGCGGTAAAGCGGCAATATTATGCACTTTGCTCATGCCCACACTACTACCGCCATTATTGGGTTTTATAAATAACGGGAACTTCAACAGTCCAGCAATACTTGCTATATCATGCGCGTCGTGTTTAAACAATTGCATAGAACGGGCGGTATACAAGCTTTCAATGCCGTGTACAATAGCCTTGGTAAAGGCCTTGTTCATACTTATGGCCGATGTAGTTGTATCGCAGGTATTATATGGAATATTCAACAAATCGAAATATCCTTGTAACTTTCCATCTTCGCCAGGGGTACCGTGAACCGTTATAAAAGCAAAGTCGAAATTTATCTTTATATCAGCAACAATTAAGCTAAAATCGTTTTTATTAATATTAATCTCTTCGTTATCATCCGTAACATAGATCCATTTTTCGCGGGATATCAAAATTGTATAGACCTTATATTTTTCTGATTTTAGATTAGTGGAAATGTATTTAGCGCTATTGATCGATACATCATATTCGCCAGTAAAACCTCCGGCTACAAGGGCAATGTTTTTCATTTAAGATGCTTTAATTGTAAAATACGCTTCTGAGTGTTTTAACACCAGAAAGGGTGTACTTGATAATGTTCAAATATAAACGAATTATAATTTTAAAAAACAAATGCTTTGTGTTTGCAAAGCATCGAAAATAACTTTCAACTCCGTAAATTAAATTTTTTGCCTATGTTTGATTGCCGAATTGCAACAAAATATAGAAACTTATATTTAAATGGGTAAATTTATTGATTACTTAAAAACCAGGTCATTTGCAATCAACCTTGCAATTGCCATAAGTACTGTAATTATTGTAGTTATGGCCGCTTTTTTTAGCCTAGGCGTTTATACACGGCATGGTTCGGGTATTCCGGTACCTAAATTAGATGGTTTGCCAGTTGAACGTGCAATTGAGTTATTGGATAAACAGGGTTTCCATAATCCTCAAATAGATTCTGTTTATGTTTTAGACCAGACACCGGGTACAGTTATTCAGCAAGACCCTGATGCCGGAACTAACGTAAAAGAAAACCGAACCATTTACCTAACTATCGTAACCCGTAAGGCTCCAAATGTTTCGTTACCGGATATTGAACAAAAAACTTATCGCGAAGCTATGGCGATGTTATCTAATTTCGGGTTAAAGGTTGGCGATACTACACATAAAGCCGATATAGCTCGCGACCGTGTGCTGGAGGTAAGATTTGCCGGACAAACTATTAAAACAGGAGATAAAATACCTAAAGGCTCAAAAATTGATTTGGTTTTAGGAGATGGGGCGGGGGCAAGTGAGGTAGATGTTCCGGAGGTGGTTAATCTTGATTTGGATGAAGCGAAATTCGCAATAAAAAATTCGGGATTAGTTATAGGAACCATTACCTATGAAGGAACAATAACAGATTCAACAAAAACGATAATCAAAGCACAGTTTCCAATGAAAACAGATTCATCGGCAAAAGTTAGTATTGGTACCCATATAAACTTAACTGTAACACAAAAAAACTAAATGGCCGATATAACTGCGGTAGAATTGAACGAGCGGATTAGGATGGGAGAAAAAATCAATCTAATTGATGTTCGCGACGGTTTAGAATACCATACCTACAACATTGGGGGACTAAACATACCGCTAGGAAAACTTCCAACAGAAGTTAATAACCTGGAATGGAATAAGAGCGATGAAATTATAGTTGTCTGTAAAATGGGATTACGTAGTAAAACAGGCAAACTTATTTTGTTGCAGAATGGTTATAGCAATGTTAAAAATTTGGAAGGCGGATTAATTTCGCTTCAAAAAAGCAAATAAAAAATATTATAATATGTCTACACAGCAAGCATCGTCAGGGACTACATTGCGAAAATTTATTATTGCATCCGTACTAATCATTGTTTTAGTATTGGCAATAAAAGGCATCACTTATTACTTAAGATATTATGGCCCTAATGTTAGCGATAAACAAGAGTATCTATTTATACATACAGGTGCAACCTATAATGATGTTTATAATACCATCCGTAACCAAGGACTTGTAAACGATACGACTACATTCTCATGGACGGCGCATAATAAAGGTTATACACATAGAGTAAAACCCGGAAAATACCATCTGCATAAAGGAATGAGTAACCGTGATCTCATAAATATGTTGTTAACAGGTCGGCAAGAACCTGTAAACGTTATCATCAAAAACTTTCGTCTTAAAGAAAATTTCGCTGGTTTTATGGGTAAAAAATTAGAATCAGATTCTTTATCAATTATTAATCTTTTGGATTCTACCAGGTACGTACAACAGTTTGGGTTCACGCCCGACAATGTGTATACAATGGTATTGCCTAATACTTATAAGATAAATTGGAATGTATCATCAAAAAAACTATTCAGTAGGTTGTATAACGAATATGAGAAGTTCTGGACTCCAGAAAGAAAACAAAAAGCAGCCGGCCTCAACCTAAACCCTGTTAAAGTATCTATTTTAGCTTCTATAGTTGATGCTGAAGCACTCCATGATAATGAAATGCCAACAATTGCCGGTCTGTATTTAAATAGGTTAAAAAAGGGCATGAAACTCGAAGCGGATCCAACAGTAATTTTTGCAGCTCATGATTTTACAATCCACCGCGTGTTGAAAAAACAACTAATAATTAATTCACCATACAACACCTATATGCATACCGGCCTTCCACCGGGCCCTATCATGATGCCTTCGATCAATGCAATTAACGCAGTACTTAATTATCAAAAAAATGATTATATATATATGTGCGCAAAGGAAGACTTTTCGGGCTATCATAACTTTGCTACAACAGTAAGCCAGCACCTCATTAACGCCCATAAGTTTCAAAAGGCCTTAAATGAAAGAAATATAAAACGCTAATGTTTGTAACCTCAACAAAATTACGCGTACGCTACGGAGAAACTGACCAAATGGGCTATGCATATTACGGTAATTACGCCGGGTTTTATGAGGTTGGACGTGTGGAAATGTTACGCACATTAGGCCTCACTTATAGTGGGATGGAAGCATATGGGGTTATGATGCCCGTGCTTGAATTACATTGTAAATATATAAAGCCAGCATTATATGATGAGGAGATAACAATTAAAGTAACCGTTGCAACAATGCCAGGAGTACGAATACATTTTAAATATGAATTATTTAATGAAAATGACGAGTTAATAAACATAGGTGAAACATTACTGGTTTTTGTTAATATGGAAACAAAGCGCCCTTGCATGGCTCCAGAATATTTTCTTGATAAGATAAAGCCTTTTTTTGATTAGATTTGGGATAGATGGAATGGCTGCACCGGTTTCTATTAAAATTTAGGTTTTACCAGTACATACTCGACTGGACTAAAGTAGTAATTTTACCTGGCTTTAGACCTTTACCTTTATACACTGTAGCGACCTTCTTTTTTGAAGAATTAAAACAAGATTCTCTTGCTAACAAAGCATCTTCACTCGCTTATAGCTTTTTATTGGCAATGTTTCCTGGGATAATTTTTCTATTTACATTAATTCCATATATCCATTTCGGAAATTTCCACGAACAACTTTTAGAATTATTAGGTCTAATATTACCCAACAATGTTTATACCGCATTTCAATCTACCATTGAGGACATAGTTAAACACCAAAATGTAAGCCTGCTTTCATTTGGTTTTTTATCGGCACTGATATTTGCTACTAATGGTGTAAATAAGCTGATGCAGGCCTTTAACAAATCATCCCTCATAAGTGAAACCCGGAGCTGGTTAAAACGCCGATGGATAGCCCTGGTACTTACCATTCTTATTGCGTTGTCTCTTTTTGTTGCAATTTTTATTATGGTTTTAGGCGAAGCTGTTATCAGTTTTATAAAATTTTCATTTAACTCTAAAGGTAAATTTTGGATTTACCCTATTATGATCTCCAGGTGGGGAATAGTTATTATATTGTTTTTCGTTACAGTTTCTATTTTATATCGATATGGACCGGCTCACAGGCGTAAATGGAAGTTTTTAAGCCCCGGATCAATTTTGGCAACCTTTTTAGCTGTACTTACATCTTTAATATTTACTTTTTACATTAATAACTTTGCAGCGGCTGCTTATAATAAATTATATGGATCTATTGGAACGCTCATTGTAGTGATGTTGTGGTTATACTTAAATTCACTAATTATATTGATAGGGTTTGAATTAAACGCAAGTATTGACCTTTCAAAACGCACCATTAAAATAGTAAAACCACAGTTTAACACTTTTAAGTCAAGGAAAGACGCCATTAAACAAAATAAAATTAGTTGACCCTTAAAGGTTTACATGCAATTAATAGAATATTAAAAAATAATTAACCTCAAATTTGCCATTTCAGCAAGGATTTGTACTTTTGTCCCCGGAGAGTTGGCAGAGTGGTCGATTGCGGCAGTCTTGAAAACTGTTGACTTGTTAAAGGGTCCTGGGGTTCGAATCCCTAGCTCTCCGCAACCTTAAATCAAAAAATGCCCTTTACAGTATGTATTGGGCATTTTTGTTTCTAACTA
>JANXTT010000079.1 GCA_025352225.1 Mucilaginibacter sp.
TTAATTATTTATTAACATTTAATTTATATTAATTTTACTTTATAGTATTGATAATCTGAGCTATTTATTTTCCAAATAAAAAATAAAAAAGTTATTTGTTAATTAATAGTAGGGTAAAAAAATGTTAGTTACCCTGTGTACTTAGCTTAAAAACTGATGATAAGTTTTATAAGTTTTTTTATAAATGGGTACTTACTAACTAATATAAATATCTTTAATTATTTACAGACGTAAAATTAACATCTTTAGCAGGCTTATTAACATTATGCTTACTTTTATATTTTTTATTGATTTAATATGACTAGAAGTGTTGATTTCTTAGTAATTGGTTCGGGAATAGCGGGGTTAAGTTTTGCACTTAAAGCAGCAAAACATGGTAAGGTACTGATCGTTACAAAGTCTAACGAAGATGAATCTAACACTAAATATGCTCAAGGTGGTGTGGCTGTTGTTGTGGATAAAAAAGAAGATTCTTTTGAGAAGCATATTGAAGATACTTTGGTAGCAGGCGATGGGCTTTGTGATAAAGGTATTGTTGAAGTTGTAGTTAAGGAAGGCCCTGATAGGATACAGGAAATTATAGACTATGGGACAAACTTTGATATGGACCATGAGGGAATTTTTGACTTGGCTAAAGAAGGGGGCCATTCAGAATATAGGGTACTCCATTATAAAGATATAACTGGCTTGGAAATAGAACGTGCTCTGTTGGAGCAGATACATCAAAATACTAATATTGAAGTATTAACTCATTACTTTGCTGTTGATGTTATAACTCAGCATCATTTAGGCGAATTTGTAGATAAATCGAGTAATGATATTACTTGCTATGGTGTGTATGCATTTAATACATACACTAACACAGTAGAAAAAATATTAGCCAAAGTGACTGTAATGGCATCAGGTGGGGCAGGGCATATTTATTCTATAACAACTAACCCAACTATTGCTACAGGCGATGGAGTAGCAATGGTATATCGTGCTAAAGGTAAGGTTAGGAATATGGAATTTATACAATTTCACCCAACCGCGCTACACAATCCTGGTGATTATCCCTCTTTTTTAATATCCGAGGCTGTACGTGGTTTTGGTGGGATACTTAAATTACGTAATGGTGAGGAGTTTATGCATAAATACGATGCTCGGGGTTCTTTGGCTCCCCGGGATATTACAGCAAGGGCAATAGATTCCGAAATGAAGAAATCCGGGGAAGATTTTGTTTACCTGGATATTAGGCATCGAAAGAAAAAAGATATCTTGGCACATTTTCCAAACATTTATGCTAAATGTTTGGAGATTGGAATTGATATGACGAAGGATATGATACCAGTATCGCCGGCGTGTCATTATATGTGTGGTGGTGTAATGGTTAATGAAGCCGGTCAGTCATCAATATTACGATTATACGCTTGTGGCGAATGTTCATCTACAGGTTTGCATGGAGCCAATCGTTTAGCTTCTAACTCTTTATTAGAAGCTTTGGTATATGCTCATCGTATTTATGAAGACGCTGTTAAGCATTTTGAAACGTATGTTTTACCTGATAATATACCCGATTGGGATGAGAAAGGGGTACAGCTGTTGAATGAGGATATATTGGTTACACACAACATCCGCGAAATGCAAAAAATAATGAGTGATTATGTGGGTATAGTACGGTCTGATTTTAGGTTAGATAGGGCTATGCGTAGATTGGGTTTACTATATGAAGAGACGGAAGAGTTTTACAAAAGAACTAAATTATCTGTTAAGCTTTGCGAGTTAAGAAACTTAATACAAGTATCCTATATTGTAGTAAAGTCGGCTATGATGCGGAAGGAGAGCCGCGGGTTACATTATACTACCGACTATCCTGAACATTCGGAAAAGGTTGAGGACACTTTGTTAAAATAGTTTATTATTTTATGAAAATTTCAAATAGGACTAATTTATTTTTATTATGTTTTTTTTCTGTTTTTGTTGGTATAATTTTCTATTTTGATTTCAAAAAGGATATAGGATTTATATTATCTATAAATGAAATTTCAGCTATTTTATTACTCCTTTTTTCTATACGAATAGTTTTTTTAAATTCGTCAAAAGGGCAGTTTTTATTGCTATCAATGCTTTTTTTCACGCTTTTCAATTTAATTTCTGTTAATTATACCGTGGATAATATAGAATATTCTTCAAGTGTTACTGCTCATATTGGTAAACTAAGTTTTAACCCTATAGCTTTTATTTTCATCATTTATTTTTGCATTATAAACAGAAATAGTTTGTTAACCAGTTTCTTTGGAGATGAAAAGGAGCGGGATGATAAACGAAATAAATTAATGCAGTTTTATTACGATAAGTTTAAAAACTGCACATTAGAAGAGCTTGAAAAGTTTTTTGAAATGTTTGATGATTATCCGCAAGAAGCTCAACTCGCGTTAAGAAAGATACACCGGGAAAAAGAGCTGAGTATTAAGATATTTTGAGAGCGGAAAACGGGATTCGAACCCGCGGCCTTCAGTTTGGGAAAC
>JANXTT010000100.1 GCA_025352225.1 Mucilaginibacter sp.
GTTATTGGGGTTAGTTTAATTATTACCATTGTAATATTTAAACTAAATATACTAAATAAAATCCAAATAACCTAGCCTCTTTTAGAGTATTAAAATATGATGCTCATATCCTATTTTCATCTAATCTGATTCGAAAAACCCTTATAAAAAAAGAGGCTGTCCCTTTCGAGAGGGTAACTATATATGAGTTGGGACAAGGTAATGGTATAAATTATTCCAATCATTATTATACCAAGTAAACCATCGCTATTTTAAATTAACATCAATTGACCAATTCCCATGTGTGAAAATAAACAGGATTATTGTTGTTATTAATGCCGCAACGACTAAAGAAATAATTATGTATTTTTTTTTCATTATATAAAAGTTTTGAATTTTCGTAACTTTACTAAACAGGAAAGGCCACCATTATGGCAGCCCTTTTTAATCGGGGCTCAATCCTAAGCCTGTACAAATAAGAGCAGATAGAGCGACTTTCTACATATAACTTATGAGGAATTTTAGCTATCCGCAACCAACGCTGGCGCACGCCTGTGGCGTGTGCTAATTACGTAAAATTTACTTAATTTTATCTTCATAATAAAACTATGAGCCGAAAATATAAGTTTCTAAACGAAGCGGGTTTATATTTTGTAAGTTTTGCAACAGTTAACTGGGTAGATGTATTTGTCCACGTTGTGCAACAGCCACGGCACGCGCGCACCAGCGAAGGGATGTATGCGCGCGTTTGCATCGTGCTCATTTATCAAACCTTACAAGTACGCTATACCTATTAAACCCTTACCGCCCGAATAATCAATGGCACTCGAATATTTCCAATAATGCGTAATTAGCACACGCCACAGGCGTGCGCTAGCGTTGGGGAAATAATCCGGTAAATGGAATTGATCCAACTGGAGGGTTTTGGCAGGAATTTAAAAATTGGATAAGTGGAAATGGGTGGATATCCAATGCCGGCGTAAGTTTTATAAAGGCAAACCCTGGTGCCACAATTCAAGGTTGGACCGGGGATAGAAAGACAGGATACGCTACAGTGAGATCCACATCCAGTTACGTCGATCCAAAGTCATCCTCTGGTTGGGGTCTTACGATTTCAGAAAGCAAGTTTAAGGCCATTCAAGATTATACATTTCGCGGAATTGATGTTACATTTGATTACAGTCTTGAACTAACTGCTGGATTGAGATTGTCAGCTATCATTAAAGGTCTTGAAGGTTTTGATATAAATATGGGATCAGTCAAATTAGCTACTTATAGTTGGAACAAAAATAAATGGGATCATGTAACTGGCAAGGATGTTGATTATTCTTTAGGATTTTCAGTTGATCATGAAGGATTAGGTATGGGTGGGGAACTTTCCTTTCATTCCCTTGATGGAAACATTGAGTCTTTAAAGCTTCAAGGGAACATTGACTATGACATACTTACATTTAAGGCTTCTTATGATGTCGTTAAAAAGCAATTCGGAGCAGAGCTTGGACTTGAAGGGAGTCTTGGACTGGGTCTAGTTGCAACCGCGCAATTGAAATTGGTTATTGAACAACACAAGGCATTTCATTAATAATTATGATAAAGATATCAAAGGATAATTTGTTTTTTTGGCGCTATTTCTTCGGATTTGGACTCTTGTCTATGCACGCTTTTTTTATTGTATTCATTTTTATAATGAATTTTTGGTTGGTTTACTTAATCTATCTATTCATGGCTATTGGGCATTTTGTATTTGCAAAAGTTTGGAGATATTTATTTATCACGAATGTTTATCTAAGTGATGATTTTAAAAAGGTGATTTTTAAAAACATAAAAGATGAAGCGAAAGAGTTTAACTGTAATCAAATTATAAAGTGTTCAACCTACAATGGTATAACAGATATAGTTATCGAAGAAAATGAAAATAAATTAAATTTTTATTTTATGGTCAATTCGAAAGAAAATTTGAAAAATTTGTCTGTTTAACTTCAGCTACAACCCCAACGCTAGCGCACGCCTGTGGCGTGTGCTAATTACGTAAAATTTACTTAGTTTTATCTTCATAATAAAGCTATGAGCCGAAAATATAAGTTTCTAAACAAAGCGGGTTTATATTTTGTAAGTTTTGCAACAGTTAACTGGGTAGATGTATTTGTACACGATGGGAAC
>JANXTT010000150.1 GCA_025352225.1 Mucilaginibacter sp.
CATACAAAACATGACTAAATTTAATTAAAATTTAAAAAATGTATGATATAAAATGATTTTATTAAAAGTTTTATTGCAAATAATTATAATAACAATTAAACAATCAAAAATTTAATTCAATAAATCAATCCAAAACATCAAATTTTACAATTAACATAAAATTTCTGATTAAAAAAATATTTAATTTTAAAAATAAAGCTTAAATAACGATCGAAATTTTTATTACCTGATTTAAATCATGTTGTTTCAAAAAATTGAGGTTTTTTATTTTAGTTTAATTTAAGTTTTTAAGTTCGCACCTTTGATTATTAAACTATAATATCCCAAATGGAAGATAAAACTATTACACCTGAATTATATGTAATGGGTGCCGGCCCCGGCGACCCGGAGCTAATTACAGTTAAAGGTTATAAGGTTTTACAACTGACAAATGTGGTATTATATGATAACCTGGCCAACAAACAGCTACTTGACATTACCCGCGAAGATTGTGAAAAAATATATGTTGGTAAACGCCCTTACGGTGATTATACCTCGCAGGAGAGGATACACGAACTGATATTACAAAAAACTACTGAAAAAGGGATGGTTGTACGCCTTAAAGGTGGTGATCCATTTATTTTTGGCCGTGGATACGAAGAAATATTATTCGCCCGCGAGCATGGCATTACCACTCACTTTATTCCCGGTATTACCAGCATGCAGGCCAGCGGCTTTTTAGATATACCACTTACACACCGCTCAGTGAGTGAAAGTATATGGGTAGTTACCGGAACAAAAAAAGATGGCAGGCTATCGGCCGACTTACGCTTGGCTATGCAGAGTAATGCTACTGTAGTAGTTTATATGGGTATGAAAAAACTATCAGAAATCGCACAAACTTATATTGACGCCGGGAACGGCAATATACCGGCCGCTATTATTCAACACGCGTCTTTACCTCACCAAAGATCGGTAAGAGGTATAATACAAGATTTGCCTCGTTTAGCTGAAGAACAACATTTAACTCACCCTGCTGTTATTATTATAGGTTGGGTAGCCGATGAGAATTTATCGTATTAGTTTATAACTTTACTTGATGGCTACTAGTAATACAATTAAGTATTTCGGCGTGTTTTTATTGATACAAGCTTTATCATTAACTGCATTTTGCCAGCAGAAAGTACTTGAAAGAGACACATCTTTTACTACTTATAGTGCTTACATAAATGCTAAAAAGAAATACCCTTTTATTTCTATTGCCAAACCGGGCGTACCATTCAATATTTCGTCAATAAACAATATTGTTTATTGCAGCGTAAACGGCAGAAATCTGCATCTGGATATTTTTTATCCCAAATCAAAAAGTAAGAAAGCTATCCCCGCAGTGTTAATTATACATGGTGGTGGCTGGCGATCAGGCGATCGCTCCCAGCATGTGCCAATGGCACAGCAATTAGCTAGTAAAGGCTATGTTACCATCACTGCAGAATACCGCTTATCTACAGAAGCCCACTATCCGGCGGCTGTAAATGATCTTAAAACAGCTATTAAATGGATCAGGGCCAATGCGGCATATTATAATATAGATACTACAAAAATTGCTGTTTGGGGTTTTTCGGCAGGCGGCCAATTGGCTGCGTTAATAGGCACTACTAACAATAATTCGCTCTTCCCCGGGGATGGTTGTTATATTAACTCCAGCAATGTGCAGGCTATTGTTGATGTGGATGGAACTTTGGCTTTTATTCACCCCGAGTCGGGCGAAGGGAATGACAGCAAAGGTACATCTGCAGCTACCTATTGGTTTGGTGCCACTAAAACCGAACGGCCCGACCTTTGGGATCAGGCAGGAGCATTAAACCACGTAAACAGAAAAACACCCCCTATTGCTTTTATAAACAGTGCTGTTGACCGTATGCACGCCGGCAGAACAGACGTGGTAAGAAAACTGGATTCGTTGCATATTTACAGTGAAATACATAATTTACCAGATACACCACACCCTTTCTTACTATTTAATCCCTGGTTTGAGCCTACATTGAATTATACGGTTAAATTTTTAGATAAAACCTTTAAAGGGAAGTAATTACACCGTTCAAAGCTGCTTTAAAAAAGCAGGAGTTAATATAACAGCTATTAAAGCTGCGGATAAAGCAGTAACTAATAAATTCCAATAGGCTTTAAAATTTAGCCCTAACAATAACCTGATAGTAATTATAATAACAGCAACTACAGTTACAATTATCCAGTATTTCCAATTAATTTTATTTGTTGATTGGAGTTGCAGAGGTATCGTGTATATGGCAACTATTATTATCAAACTGCCGATTAGTGTACTCAAATGCTGTATTATTTTCCAAATTGGAATTTGGACACCCGCTACATCAATAAGAGCCTCCCAATGAAATAACCCGACGAAATAACCTGTTAAGTGTGTAAAGCTGTCCCAAAAGAGATGAGACGCGATCCCAATTGAAATAGATATGATCACTACAATAGTATTACGCTTGCAATATTGAGCCCAGTTGAAATTGGTATACACTATAAACCTTTTATTTAACCATCGGGGAAGGTTATTGATAAACTGATCTCTTACTATATTGTGGTATATATATGTTAACAAAAACCCAAGCGGTAAATCAAACCAAAATAAACCAAGCCAGGTATGGCTATAAACACTGGATACCTTCATCCTTAAAAAGTATTCAAAATCAGGTGTTATACTTCCAATTATCAATCCCGTAAGCGAATACAATCGCTTGTTTAAATAAGTAAGCGGAAGTACAATTGCCGGATGTGAAAAAGTAAAAGGCATTGATTATGAATTAATCTATCTTTAGAGAGTGATGCAACGCTCGGCTTACATCTATCAGTTCGTTCTGTAAAGATAAGTTCAAATAAAATTGTACAGACCAGGTAGCATCAGCTATCCACTTTTGTTCGCCGGTTTCCAACTTAAGGAGCTGAATTTTCAACTGTCGGAAAATTTCCTTCAATTCATCTAATATTGAACCTTCAGAGAGTATATTATCTTCAAAATCAAACGGGTCATAGGCATCAAAGTAATGGTTCACATCACCTACTTCTTGCAGGTAAGCTAACTCAATTCCATTTACCTTATCGTCAAACCTATCGTCTATCAGGTTATCATCCGCCTCAATAATGGCATCTGGCAAAAACAATCCTAATTTATAAGTTTCTAATAATAAAAGTATCAATTCCTGGCGGTATTGTGCAACAGGCATATTTTGAGGGTATTGCAAAAAGTCACACAATAGCGTGGCTGATTGCCAAAACGGTTTAAAAGGCTGTATTAACTCCATAAATGTATTGGCAAAACTAACCTTTTCTGGCACCCGGCATAAGTTTTCTTTAAATTCTTTTATTTAATTTATGTATAAGAAGCTCAGAAGATGCAAATCGCTGGTGCCCGGGAATAATAATGGTTCATCTTTTTGTTTATTCATCTCGTTAATATTAAAAAGGTTATTTTGAATTGATGCTGTCTTATATAAGGCCCTGTGGTTGTTGTTGTTAACGAATTACCAAATCTTAACATTAAATTTTTACATCTTTAACATTACAATGATTTATTTGCTGATTGATTATTTCCTGATTAAACGATCAATTTATTTAAATGAAAGCACGCTTGTTTTTACCCCTTTTATTCTTCTCCGTATTGATCGTTGCATGCTCAAAACCACAAACGGACACTGCTCAAAACAACTCAAAGCAAAAAGATACTACAACAGTTATCCCCATATCCACTGTACCAAGCAATGCGCCGCCTTTGCCAAACACGGTCGATAAAATAGATACATTAAAAGTTATGGCTTATAATGTATTAAACTATGGCGATGGTTGTCAGGGAAGTAATACTACATTAAATGGGTATTTAAAAACAATTATAAATTACACACAGCCCGATTTGTTTAGCTGCGAAAAAATGCTCGCGTTTAATATTGGCGCGGGTACAGCTTTTAACCTGGCCGATACCATTACTCAAAAAGCACTTAATGCCGTATTTCCCGGTAGATATGCATACGCAATACCTACCAACTTAAGCCATGCTGATAAAATGTCGGTTTTATTTTATAACAAACAAAAATTAACGCTTATTAGTACCCAGGCATTGGTAGCCAACATTACCGACTTTGATCTTTATAAATTGTATTATAATGACCCTAATATAGCTATTACTCACGATACCACTTTTTTATATGTCGTAGTTAATCATACACAATCAGGATCTTCAAGTGCTTCGAGGGACATTCAATTAACTGCTGAAATGAAAGCATTGCGAAGCAAGTTTATGTACCTGCCCAATCTGATCAATATGGGAGACTTTAATACACACAACAGCCTTGAGCCCGGGTACCAATCTATTATATCCGCAACAGACACGGCTACAAAAATGAGTGACCCGCCATTTTATCCAGACAATGCCATTCACTATCCTGCAGATTGGGACAGTTATCCAAATTTATTTTCACGTTATTTAACCACCTCAACCCGGTTGTCGGGTACAATACCTAATAGTTGCGGTACAAGTGGAGGCGCAAAATCATGGTACGATCATATCTTTATATCACCCTGGTTGGTTACGGGTAAGAACTATATGAAATATGTATTGAATTCGTATCAAACTATTGGTAATGATGGTAACCGTTTAGGTGTTGATGAAAATAGCAGTACGCCCGTTATCAACACTTCTATACCAGCAGATGTGGCCCAGGCCTTATTTCAATTTTCAAATAAGTATCCGATAACCATTAAATTACTAGTAAAGGCCAATAGAAACGCCTATAGCATTACAGATCCATCAGAAAGAAATTGATTCGGTTTAGCTCAATAACAAGCCACTAATTGGTAACTCACAACAAAACATTAAGATCAGTTGGGGTAATGTAAAGTAGCTAACCCGCGAAAACAATTTAGATAAGGGCGGTGTTTTGTAATATAGAATATGCAAACCGCTTAATGAAACAGCCACTTCTACAGTTTACGGGCAAAAGTATCTATTGCGCTATTGCCGATGTGCATATTGACCCGTGGGTGCCGGTACAAAGGGCTATCATTACACATGCGCATAGCGATCATGCCAAATGGGGTAGCAAAAATTACCTCGCACATACTGATAGCGAAGCCATATTGCGTTTACGTTTAGGTCAGGATATTACACTGCAAACGGTGGCTTATGGTCAAACTTTCCATATTAATGGCGTAACGTTCTCCTTGCATCCTGCCGGGCATATCATAGGTTCTGCACAAGTAAGGGTTGAATACAAGGGGGAGATTTGGGTAGTTAGCGGCGATTATAAACTAGAGGACGATCATTTTTGTACCCCTTTTGAGCCAGTTAGTTGCCATGTGTTTATCACCGAATCTACTTTTGGCCTCCCTATTTATAAATGGCAGCCTCAACAGCAGGTTTTTGACGAGATAGACGCCTGGCACGCTCAAAACAAAACAGAAGGCAAGGCCAGTCTATTAATGGGTTATTCGTTAGGTAAAATGCAGCGTATCCTTACCAACATTAAACAAACCGGCGAAACCATATATGCTCATGGAGCGGTATATAATGTTAACGAAACACTCCGGATGGCAGGTTATAACGTTCCACCGTTAACATTGATTACTAAAGAGACCGATAGAAAGTTATTTCAAGGCGCCTTGGTATTGGCTCCGCCTTCTGCTGATGGGTCATCATGGGCCAAAAAGTTCGCCCCGGTATCACTGGGTTATTGTTCGGGGTGGATGGCCATACGAGGCGCTAAAAACCGACGGGCAATTGATCAGGGTTTTGTGCTGAGTGACCATGTGGATTGGCCCGACCTGAATACTGCTGTGCGTGCCACAGGTGCCGAAAAAGTATATGTTACACATGGATTCACCAGTGTGTTTGCGCGATGGCTCAACGAATGCGGTATTGACGCGGCCGAAGTTAAAACCATGTATGGGAACGAAGAAGAAGGCGAGGCTATCCCGGAAACGGTTGATAATGATATAACGATTTAGCCGAATGAAAAAATTTGCCGATCTGTTTCTCAACCTCGACCGCAGTAATAAAACCAATACCAAAGTGGCTTTATTAAAAAAATATTTTCAGGAGGCTGATAGTGACGATAAATTTTGGGCGCTAGCATTATTTACCGGGCGCCGGCCCTCATTTAAAGTAAACAGCACTCAAATGCGTGCCTAGGCAACGGAGATGGCACAAATACCCGAATGGTTATTTAACGAGAGCTATCATAGTGTTGGCGATCTGGGGGAGGCGATCTCGCTTATCCTACCCAAAAATGAAAAACTGGTCAGCGAAAAAAGTTTGTCGGCATGGTTTGCTTATTTACAATTGCTCCCCCGCATGACTGATGAAGAAAAGCGAGTGCATATACTTTCCGCCTGGCAACAATTGTCTCAGCATGAGATATTTGTGTTGAACAAGTTATTAATGGGGAGCTTTAGGATAGGTGTATCACAAACCTTAGTGGTGAGGGCGTTGGCCGAAGCTACTAATAGCGATGCCAATAGTGTGGCTCATCGGCTGATGGGTAACTGGAACCCAGCTAACACCACGTTTGAAAAATTAATATTCAATGCGAACGAAAATGATAACGCGTCGCGGCCTTATCCGTTCTATCTGGCCTATCCCATTGATGGTGACGTGGCTGCATTAGGCGATCCTGAGGAATGGATAACGGAGTGGAAGTGGGATGGGATTCGCTCGCAAGTCATAGTCCGCAACAGCCAATTATTTATTTGGACCCGTGGCGAGGAATTGGCCACCGATAAATTCCCAGAACTGCACGTACTTAAACAACTACTTCCTGAAGGCACAGTTCTAGATGGAGAGATTGTTAGCTATTTGGATAATAAGCCATTAGCATTCAATGTATTACAAAAACGTATTGGTAGAAAAAATTTAACTAAAAAAATACTCGAAGATGCGCCAGTCGCATTAATAGCATATGATATTTTGGAATACAAGGGTGAGGACATCCGCCATTTACCATTGTATAAAAGGCGCTCAAGTTTAGAGGAGTTATATCGGCAAACGCCCTCTTCTCCAGTATTCAATCTATCTTCAAAGATTGAGTTCAACAATTGGGATGAATTAAAGGTACTGCACCCACTATCACGCGAGAATGTGGCGGAGGGCTTTATGATCAAGCGAAAAACAAGCCCCTATCAAGTAGGCCGTAAAAAAGGTGATTGGTGGAAATGGAAAATAGAACCGCTTAGTGTTGATGCCGTGTTGGTATATGCGCAAAAAGGGCACGGGCGCCGTGCGGAACTCTATACCGATTATACCTTCGCCGTTTGGGGAGATGACCAAAAGCTTATTCCATTTGCCAAGGCCTATTCGGGCTTAACAGATGCGGAGATAGGCAAGGTGGATAGGTTTGTTAAACAACACACCATCGAAAAATTTGGCCCTGTACGCACCGTTAAGCCCCAACTGGTATTCGATGGCTTTGAAGGAATAAATGCTTCTACAAGGCATAAATCGGGTATAGCAGTCCGTTTCCCCCGTATATTACAATGGAGAACTGATAAACCCGTGGAAGAAGCCGATACTTTAGATAATTTAAAAGCTATTTTAGCGCAGTATACATAATTGAACTTTGAAAACAACACCCGGATATATTTTGGTAGAACAATGGCTGGCATCCAAAAACTGGAAACTTGCGCAGTTTCAGCACGATACCGCCAGTGCATATTTATCGGGCCAAAGTGGCTTATTAAATGCGCCTACCGGCAGTGGCAAAACCTACGCGCTTTGGCTGCCTATATTGATCAACTATATAAACTCAACACCCGATCATTTAAAAAAACAAAAGAAAGGTTTACAAGTGATCTGGGTTACACCCCTGCGCGCCCTGGCTGCAGATCTGCAACGTAATATGGAACTGGCTTGCGCCGGATTAAATATCCCCTGGAAGGTAGGCATCCGATCTGGTGATACTGATACTAAGGAACGCAGCAGACAGAAAACTCAGATGCCTGAAACGCTAATTATTACACCCGAAAGCTTGCACCTTTTATTCGCTCAAAAAAATAACGAGGATCTATTTAAAAATCTGCATACCATTGTGGTTGACGAGTGGCATGAGCTATTGGGCAGCAAACGGGGTGTGCAAACTGAATTGGCACTAACCCGCTTGCGCAACATGACTCCGGGATTAAAAGCTTGGGGAATATCGGCAACAATTGGCAATCTGGAGCAGGCTAAAGAGGTATTGCTTGGAGTAAGCCATTCTACCGAAAATTCCGTAACCATTAAGGCCGTATCCAATAAAAAGATTATAGTTGAAAGCATATTGCCCGATACTGTAGAGAGTTTACCTTGGGCCGGGTATTTGGGTATTAATCTGGTTGATAAGGTGATAGGCATAGTTAACAAAAGTAAAACCACCTTATTGTTTACCAATACACGCTCCCAAACCGAGGTATGGTACCAAACTATAATAGCAAAGTATCCCGAGTTTAGCGGTATTATAGCCCTGCACCACGGCTCGCTTGACAGGGAGCTACGGGCCTGGGTGGAGGATGCCCTGCATAACGAAAAATTAAAGCTGGTGATCTGTACATCAAGTTTAGACCTGGGTGTTGATTTTCGGCCTGTAGAAACCGTGATACAGGTAGGGAGCCCAAAAAGTGTTTCCAGATTCATCCAGCGGGCGGGGAGGAGTGGACATCAGCCTGGTGCGGATAGCAAGATCTACTTTACACCTACACATGCGTTGGAACTGATAGAAGCAGCATCCTTACGGGAAGGGGTTAACAAAAATATTCTCGAAGAACGCCACCCCATTGTTAACGCGTTTGATGTGCTGGCGCAATGGATGGTTACTTTAGCCGTTGGCGGAGGGTTTGAAGAATTAGCCTTATTTGAAGAGATCAAAACCAGCCACGCTTACCAATACATAGAACGCTCAGAATGGGAATGGCTGCTCGGCTACATAACTACCGGCAGTACCTCGCTTACTGCCTATGATGAATTTAGAAAAGTAGAACGCGATGGTAAAAGATATGTGGTAAACAGCAGGCGTATCGCAATGCGCCACATGATCAGCATGGGAACCATAGTGTCCGATGCATCGCTTAAAGTAAAATTTCAGCATGGTAAATATATTGGCACCATCGAAGAGTTTTTTATTTCGAAGCTAAAGCCCGGCGATGTATTCTGGTTGGCCGGCATGAACCTGGAGTTTCTTCGGATCCACGAAATGACGGTCACGGTAAAAAAGGCCGAAAAGAAAAAAGGCATCATCCCGCGGTGGATGGGCGGGCGGATGCCTTTGTCGTCTACCTTATCAGCATTTATCCGTAACCGTTTGTCTAATGCCCTGGCTAATCCCAATAACGAGGTTGAACTGGAAAAACTGCGGCCTTTATTAGAGCTACAGGCAAAACGATCTATCATCCCCACCAACAACCAATTATTGATAGAACAATGTGAAACCAGGGAAGGGCATCATATTTTTATTTTTCCATTCGAGGGCAGGTTGGTACACGAAGGTATGGCCGTATTACTAGCTTATAGGATCAGCAAATTATTTCCCATTACTTTTTCTGTCGCCATGAATGATTATGGCTTTGAACTCCTGAGCGATCAACCCGTTGAGCTGGCTCATATTTTAGAAGAAACAGACCTGTTTAGCACTACCGACCTATTTAATGATATTTCGCTAAGTTTAAACGCTACCGAAATGGCTAAACGTAAGTTTCGTGAAATAGCGGCCATATCGGGTTTGATGTTTCAGGGTTATCCGGGTAAGTATATTAAAACCAAACAGTTACAAGCATCATCGTCGTTGTTTTTTGATGTAATGCGCGATTATGAAAAGGATAACCTGCTTATCAAACAAGCGTACCAGGAGGTATTTGAATATCAATTGGAGGAGGTACGGATGAGGGAAGCATTGCGCAGGATTAATACACAGGAGGTGGTTATCAAAAAAACAACAAAGCCCACTCCGTTTTCGTTCCCTATAATGGTGGATCGTTTGCGGGAGCAGTTAACATCAGAAAAACTGGAAGACAGGATCAGCAAAATGATCAGCCAATATGGAGATTAAAATACGGGGTAATCATTTTGTTTTGTTAACCCGCAAAGCCATTTGCTGGAAAGAGCAGCAAATGCTGATTGTAAGTGACGCGCATTTAGGAAAGATAACCCATTTCCGTAAAGAGGGGATAGCTATTCCACAGTCTGCCATCGAAAAGAATTTTGAATGTTTGGATGAATTGATAGCGGAAACCCAACCTCACCGTATTTTATTTCTTGGTGATCTTTTCCATCATAAGTATAATAACGAATGGGAGCTTTTTGTAGATTGGCGAAACAAACACCAACAGCTGGAAGTGATTATAGTAATAGGTAATCATGATATATTACCCATGCGCCTTTACCTTGATAACCATATGAAAGTATTTTTTGACGATCATATTATTGGCGATTTTTTATTTACGCATCACCCTAAAACCGTAATTAATACCCCCAAATTTATTTTTGCAGGGCATGTACATCCCGTATTTACCCTGCAGGCCAAAGCCCGCCAAAGGTTGAGGTTGCCTTGCTTTGTAATTGACGAAAACCAAGCCATATTACCAAGTTTCGGCGTTTTTACCGGTGGTTTCGAAACCGCTTTTATACCTAATAGAAGGCTATTTATTGTTACCAATGAACGTGTTTTTGAAGTAAGCGGAAAGAAGTAAATATGTAACGGTATGGTAAGTAATTTGATAAGATAGTATTGTTATCTATTATTAATTATATTTGATTGACTAATGTTTCAAATTCATGAAAAGTAAACTAGCTATTATAGCATCAATCTGTTTAATATTTGTTATTGGCTGTAAAAAAGCTGGCACTCAGTTAAAAAAAGGCACCATATTAGTCAGCCAAATTATCAATGAGTTTGGTAGCGTAAGGGATACTGATCTTTACATGTACGATAGTAATAATCGGCTGGTATCAACATATTTTAGTTCTAAAAAAGAAGCTGAAACATTTATTTATGATAATGATGATCGTGTAATAGAATCAAATTTGGGCAAATTTCAAAGATTGTATTCGTATACTACACCAGGTTTTATTAATGTAACCATAAATACCAAAAATAATGGTGTTATAACTAATAGTGAAAAAATTATATATACTTTAAACAGTAAACAGCAAATAGTTAAGTACGATTATCTCAATGGTAGAACAATACTGTTTAGTTATGATGAGAACGGTAATCAAATTGGGTGGTCTGAATTCGACAATTCATTTAGTCCCGCACCTAAGTTTCAAATGACTATCACTTTTGATGATAAAAAGAACCCTTTTTCAAATGTAAAGGGTAATGTCAAACTTTTTGCGGCCGGCTATATGACCAACAACTTGGTACATTCGGTTTTTATAGACAACTATACTCACCCTTCGGCCCCCCACACCATTCCGGCCGGTACAAATACCTATGTTTATAACAGCGAGGGTTATCCTATAAGCGAAACTTATGTTGACGTAAATGGCGCAATTACAACAACTAAAGCTTATATAAGTTATATCGTTAAATAGTTAGTACTAATTTATTATAAATATAGCCGATACCCTCAAAGCTCAAACTCTTTCCCACTTTCTGTGGTTATAGCATAAAAGGCATAACTATGAGGTCAATATGGAAAGGTTCTGTAGGGTTTGGTTTGGTCAATATCCCTATCAAACTGTATTCGGCAGTACAAAGCAGTTCGTTAGATTTTGATATGCTCGATTCGCGCGATCACGCGCACATCAAGTATCATCGCGTAAACGAGCATACTCAAAAAGAAGTACCTTTTGATAAAATTGTTAAGGGCTATAAACTTGATGAAGAGTATGTAATAATAGAGGAGCGCGACTTTGAAGATGCAGCACCCGAAAAAAGCCGCATTATAGAGATAGAAAGCTTTGTAGATATAGCCGATATTAACCCCATGTTCTACGAAACATCGTATTACGCAGAGCCCGAAGGTAAAAACAACAAAGCTTACGCCTTATTGATCAAAGCATTGCAACAATCTAAAAAGGCAGGTCTGGCCCGCTTCGTATTGCGCAGTACCGAAACGTTATGCATTGTTCACCCGGTAAACAATGTATTAGTTGTAACTAAAATAAGGTTTGCTCAAGAGATCCGTTCAACCGAAGAGTTAACCCTTCCAGATAGTAAGGAAGTAAGTAAAAAGGAACTGGATATGGGCCTGGCCCTCATCAATCAATATGCGGAGAACTTTGATGTATCGAAATTTAAAGATGAATATTCTGACGAGCTTTTGAAGATCATAAAAGAAAAGGCGAAAGGCAAGCGACCAACAATAAAAAAGCTTAAGGTACAAAAAACTTCAAGTGATGATCTTTACGATCAATTAATGAATAGTTTAAAAACAAAAAAAGGTGCTTAATTATGGATTATGTAACATTTGCATGATATGTTTTCCGTTTTACGGTATGAAATTCGATATTTACCTTCTCGTACCATACAACCTATCACAAAATGAATAGAATTTCCTTGTTTCTCTGTTTAATCGTTTCCCTGCCAACATTTGCACAACAAACCATTGTTAAATACCTCTCCGGTACCGATAAAGACCATACCGTACCGTGGGACTTTTATATAAATACCGGCAGCAATAGTGGTAAATGGTCAAAAATATCCGTACCCTCAAATTGGGAATTTGAAAAATTTGGGAGCTATAATTACTTTAGAGATAGCATTAATCCCGAAGAAACAGGCCAGTATAAGTATAACTTCCAGGTTGCAAAGGAATTACATGATAAAAAAGTTTTTATTGTGTTTGAAGGTTCCATGACTGATACTGAAGTTAAAATAAACGGGCAATCTGCGGGGCCAATCCATCAGGGGGGCTTTTACAGGTTCAAATATGATATAACCGATCTTATAAAACCATCGGGCAATAATTTACTGGAAGTTAGGGTAAGTAAAAGGTCGGCTAACGCGTCCATCAATAAGGCGGAGCGTACCGCGGATTTTTGGCAATTCGGAGGTATTTTCCGTCCTGTTTATTTAGAATTTGTTCCTCAAACTTATATCGACAGGCTTGCAATAGATGCTAAAGCAAATGGATTGTTAAGCGTTGATGTTTATGCGGTAAATATAAAAAGTACAAACACTATTACCGCTCAGGTACAGAAATTGAACGACGAGAAAGTAGGTGCTCCATTTTTATTAAAAACAACCAACAACCAGGATAAATATACTTTAGGTCAGCAAATTCAAAATATTATCCCCTGGAACCCCGAGTTTCCTCATTTATATAACTTGGTGGTTTCTATAAAAGATACTCAAGGCACCATTCATCAGATAAAACAACGCTTTGGTTTCAGAACAATGGAGTTTAGGCCACAAGACGGTATTTATGTTAATGGAAAGCGTGTGATATTTAGAGGGGTAAACCGGCACAGTGCCTGGCCACAAAGTGGGCGTACCTTAAGTAAAGAAATTAGTTTAATGGACGTTAAACTGATCAAAGAAATGAATATGAATGCGGTGCGTATGTCACATTATCCACCCGATCAGCATTTTTTAGATGTTTGCGATTCGCTTGGATTATTTGTTTTGGACGAGCTAACCGGCTGGCAAGCCAAATATGATACTGTTGTTGGAAGAAAGCTTGTTAAAGAACTTGTAGTTCGTGATGTAAACCATCCATCTATTGTAATATGGGACAATGGTAACGAAGGCGGCTGGAATACAGCTTTAGATGCTGACTATGGGCTCTACGACCCTCAAAAACGCTTGGTGATACACCCCTGGGAACGGTTTAATGGTACCGACACCAAACATTATCCCGATTATAACTATGTGGTAAATTCTACGCTTTATGGCAATGAGGTTTTTTTCCCTACCGAGTTTATGCATGGCAACTATGATGGTGGGGCAGCAACAGCACTAGATGATTATTGGAGTTTGATGCTAAAGCACCCTTACTTTGCAGGTGGTTTTTTATGGGCATTGGTAGATGAGGGTGTTGTACGTACTGATAAAGATGGCGAAATGGACACCGCTAAAGATAGCGCGCCCGATGGCGTTGTTGGCCCCTATCGCGAAAAGGAAGGTAGTTTTTTTGCCGTTAAAGAGATATGGTCGCCGGTGGTGATTGAGCAAAAACACATAGCTCCAACGTTTGATGGACGGCTGGGTATAGAGAATAGGTATATTTATACCAATTTGAACCAATGTACTTTTACCTGGAAACTTGTATCCTTGCCAACCCCAGCGGATAAAAGCATTAATGCCAACACTATAATTACAGGGAAGGCCGATATGATTACCCTGCCACCCGGCGAAAAAGGTTATTTGAAATTGAACTTGCCTAACAATTGGCAACAAAATAACGCGCTCTATCTAACAGCTACCGACCCTCATGGGAAAGAGATTTTTACATGGAGCTGGGCTTTAACACCACCGGGTGATCTGGCTCAAAAACTAGTTCCTCGGCAGTCGTCATCCTCAAAAATTGAAACTACTGAACAGGATCAGAAGTTATTGGTAAAAGTTGATGGATTAGTATATTATTTCGATTTAAAAACTGGATACCTGGCTAGCGTGACTAGTCATGGTAAAAGCATTTCGCTATCAAATGGGCCGCTGTTAGCCGGGGCCGATTTAGCCTTAAAGTATATCAAACATGAGGAGCAAAATGATAAACTAATCGTAACGGCATCCTATTCTGGAGTTAAGGGTTGGCTCAACGCTAAGTGGACAATTAAGGCGGGGCAAGCAGCTAAGTTGGAATATCAATACTCGCAAAGGGGTGAAGCTGATTTTTTAGGTATAACTTTTAATTACCCGGAAGAAAAGATCACCGGCATGAGATGGCTGGGCCGTGGGCCATATCATGTATGGAAAAATCGCTTAAAAGGACAGCAATTTGGCGTATGGCATAAAGATTATAATAATTCAATAACAGGCGAATCCTGGCAATACCCTGAGTTTAAAGGGTATCATGCTGAACTATATTGGGTAACTATCGAGAATAAAGAATCTCCTTTTACTGTTTATACCGAAGATCAGCATATTTTTCTTCAAATGCTAAAACCAGCGGTGTCCAAAAATGCCCGCAAAACAATACAGCCAGCGTTACCAGAAGGTGATATTGGTTTTTTAAATGGGATATCGGCAATGGGGACCCGCTTTCAGCAACCAGTAGTCTTGGGGCCGCAAAGCCAAAAGAATATGCAATTGAATTACGCACCTATTACTGGTACTTTATGGTTCGATTTTAGGTAACACTCTGCCCCCTGTAAATAGGTAAAACCCTCAACTATACCGTTGGGGGTTCTTTGTTAAATATTTATCCTGTATTAATATTATTAACAAGGATGAAACATTATTTATTTAACAACGTAAAAATTACAACTACATAGTATTACGATCATGAAAAAAATTAAAAACATTTTATCAGCAATTATTTTTGTTTTATGCTTTGTCGCAATTACTCCAGGGTATGCCGGCAATGGTAATGGCAACAACGGAAATGGCAATGGTAACGGAGGGAGTAACAACGGAAACGGTGCAACCTTACCTATCAACAACGGGCTGGTTTTTTTACTGGCCGCAGGTATTGTAATTGGCTCTACCGTTATTTATAAAATCAATAAAAAAGGGGTTTCTAAAAGTAATAATGCTTAAATGTTTAACAGATATTTAAATAAATGGCACCAGATTCCTAGTTCGTTTAAAACCTTTTTTTTTAGGGCTTTAACTTTATTTGTTATATGGAAGAGTATTTATTTGCTTTTCCTTATGCCTATTAGGGTAATGGATGCGCCTTTAACACAGTCAATTGGTATTGGAACTGCTAAAACATTAAATTGGGTCACCAATTCAGTCAGTTTTACATCTCATAGTGTGGTTTTAAAAGATCAAACCGAAACCGGGATAAAGCTACGCACTCAACAGGCTGTATACTACCATCAAAACAATATTGTAAGCATTGAAGATGCTTGTAATGGATTAGAGTTATGCGTATTGTATATCGGTTTTATATTATGCCTTCCATCTACAACTAGCCGAAAGGTAATTTTTTCTGTTGTTGGAATTATAATAATTTATTTGGTTAACATTTGGCGATGCGCAGGCTTAACGCTCGTTTATTTATATTATCCTCAAAATGCGGACTTTACACATCATTATGTATTTACCTTTGTTGTGTACGCGTTTATCATTTGGTTATGGCTATTGTATACAAAAAAACTGACCATTTATGCTGAATCTAACTAATAAGCGGTTTTATCTCATCGGTGGTTTTATAGCTATCGTAATCGTATATTCTTTATACAATATATATTTGGTTGATGTAAATTACTATAACCAAATACCTCGTAAACTAAGGCATATTAACAGATTTTTATCTATCCTGATTGTTTACGGGATAGGGACATACGCGTTAAAAAAATATACAGTTAACTGGATGATGCTGGTATGGCATGCATTACATGTGGTGGTTATATTTTTATTATTACTACTTGGTGTTTACGATTGGACTTTCGGTCAGGCTTCTGTACAAGTTCGTAACATGGCTAATACTTTTCACGAGTTTTTAATTTCTCCAATATTTTATGTAGCCATGGTTATTTTAAGCGACAGATTATTATTTGCAGATTACAGAAAATTAAATCCTCAATTATAAATATTAAATCTGTAAGTGGTGTTGGGCTACAATTACCATCCGAATCCAAAAAATCAATTAAAATTTTAATATCGCATGTGTTATTTTGGCTTTTAAAAACATAAAAGCATGCGTTTTAAATTTGCTGCCCTTACTTTATTATGTTGCCTATTCGCCCATTTTGCCAATTATAATTAACCCGGTTTTTGCGAATGGACCAACTATTACGGAAAGTTTCATCCTGCTGGATGTGAGCAATACTCGCTTATGGAATTAATATTCAATATCTTATAGAGTTTAAATTACTCACGCGCAAAAACAGTCATCATGCTGCTCAATAAAAATCCCATATCTTATAAAATCATGCTTTATTCTAATCAATGTAATAAAACAAATCACAGTACATTTGTAAAAATATCAATGATGAACATTCTGTTAATTGAAGATGAACCTAAGGTGTCTGGTTTTATAAAAAAAGGCTTAGAAGAAGAGATGCACATGATAACTGTTGCTTACGATGGTAATATGGGATGTAAATTTGCCCTTGAGCAAGACTTTGATCTTATTATTTTAGATGTTGTTCTTCCTCACATTAGTGGTTTGGAGGTTTGCAAGCAAATCAGACAGTTTAAAAACGAAGTACCGATATTGATGCTAAGCGCCTTGGGAACCGTAGCTGATAAGATAAAAGGCTTGGAGTATGGCGCGGATGATTACTTAACTAAGCCTTTTCATTTTCAAGAACTATTGGCAAGGATCAAAGCATTATGTCGCAGACGATTTATGGTACTACCTGGCACTATTTATCAGGTTGCGGACCTTCAGATGGATTGTTATAAAAAAATAGTGACCAGAAACGGGAATCCTATCTTGCTTACTCTAAAAGAATATACGCTTCTGGAAGTTTTGATGGCAAATAAGGGGCGAGTATTATCAAGAACTTTTATAGCGGAGGCCGTATGGGGAATTGACTATCAACAAGGTACTAATGTAATAGACGTATATGTTAATTACCTGCGAAATAAAGTAGATAAGGGATTTTCTAAACAGTTAATCAATACAGTTATCGGTATGGGATATGTTATTAAAGAATAGCCGGTTTGATTAATATTTAAAATAATGAAAGTTAAGGATCGATTATCACTTCAATTTACTTTTTTGTTTGCCGCGTTATTGCTTATGGTTTTAACCGGGATATATTTATATGTAGAAAACAATAGGGTCAATACATTTTTTACCAAGCTAGATGACCGTGCAATGACTGTTGCCCAGTTTTATTTGGCTGAGGATAATTTATCCAAAGAAAATTTTAAAGGAATACTTGAAAAATTCCCTCAGGCTTTATCCAATGAATTTATTAGAATATATGATGATCAGTATCGCCCAAAGTTTATTCCCGAAAAAACAGTTCATTGGAAAAAAGAAATTTTAAAAGAAGTACTTGAAAAAAAACAAATACATTTTATACAGCAGCAAAGACAGGTTGCCGGTATCTATTACAAGGATAACTCTGGTAATTTCATCATTATGGTTTCTGCAAAGGACAATAGCGGATATCATAATATGGATGAATTGCGCTTGATTATGGTTGCCTTTTTTTTACTGTCTTTGATCGTTACCTTTTTTATCGGGCGAATATTTTCCCGTTTTGCCTTGTTTCCAATCATTAGCATCACTCAAAATTTGAAACGGATCAGAGCTTCCAGCCTTGATTTAAGGCTACCATTCGATCAAAAAAAAACCGACGAGATAGATAGCCTTTCATTAACCATCAATCATTTGTTAGAGCATTTACAGCAATCTTTTGAAGGCCAGAGGTCATTTATTGCCCATGCCTCGCACGAATTACGTACACCAATAACAACCATTCTTGGTGAGGCTGAGATCGCCCTGAGGCATGATAGAAATATTCAGGAGTATAAAGCGACACTAAATAATATTGTTCAGGAAACCGAATTGCTGAGCTATATTATTAATAGTTTAATGGAACTGATCCAAACTAATGTAGAGAACAATGATTTTCAAAGCATAAGAATTGATGAGTTGATGTGGGAAATAAAGGATGAATTATCAAATAAACCTAATGAAAATTTGGTAACTATAAAATACAGCTTACCATCTGACCCAGCAAGGTTCATTTTGCAAGGCAATAGAAGATTGCTCTTTATAGCTATCAATAATATACTAAAGAATTCCCTTAAGTTTTCAAACAATAAAGAGGTGTATTGCGAGTTATTTTGCAATGCGAAAGGCGTTAATATATTGATACGTGATCAAGGTATCGGTATTCTTCCAAACGATATTAAAAATATATTTCAACCATTTTTTCGCTCTTCTAATGCTGTAGGTTATCCCGGATACGGGATTGGTTTATCCCTCACTCAAAACATACTCCGCTTGCACAATGGTATAATTGAGGTTAAATCTCAAATTGGCAAAGGTACCGAATTTCTTATTATTTTGCCTGTTTAAGTTGTTATTTATGTTGAAAAGCACTTAACATTAAACAATTATAATGCTTTTCTAATCTGTTTTTAATGTGTTACTAAGTAACCTCTAATACTATTTATATACATTTGCGTCAAATAAATTAAGCTTATGTTTATCCGGTTAATGTTTTGTTGTTTTGTTATTTCCAATTTGTTAATTGCAAATATGAGTTATGCAAAAGCCCAAACCAATGATACCCTGGCAATAGATATCCATCAGGCCGAAAAAATATTTTTAGATAATAATTTACAGTTATTAGCGCAAAAGCAAAATGTAAGTGCCGCCAAGGCTCTTATTATACAGGCTCGTTTATGGCCTAATCCTAATGTGAGTTATACAATTGGGGCTTATAATTTTTCGCGTGGTACCTGGTTTGGGGTACATGATACATCCGAACAAGCCGCTCAGGTATCACAACTTATTTTATTGGCAGGTAAAATTAAAAAGCAGGTTAAAGTAGCTGAGGCAAATTATAAATTGGCCGAATATGGGCTTTATGACGTATTAAGAACCCTGAAATTTGGATTGCGCAGTAGTTTCTACAATATTTACTATATGCAGCAAACCTCTAAAGTGTATAAGGAGGAGATCAACGCGTTAAAAAAAATTGTTAAAGCTTTTGAGCAACAAGAAGGTAAAGGTTATATTGCCGAAATTGACGTAGTGCGGGTTCAGGCACAGCTCTATGCTTTGCAAAGCGAATATCAAAACCTTGTAGATAATATTAATGATCAGCAAAGCCAGATTAGGTTATTATTACAGGTCAAACCTGCCGTTTATCTTATTCCCGTAGTTGATACGGCAAATATCTCCAGATCTAATCCGCAAAGTTATGGCCTGCAAACCTTATTGGATTCAGCTTACGAACACCGTACCGATCTGATGATAGCTAAAGGAAACCTTTATTTAAGCCAGCAGAATTATGCCTATCAAAAAGCCCTTGCCGTACCCGATCTTACTGTAGGCTTGGTTTATGATAAGCGCGGAAGTTATACGCCAAATTTTAACGGAATAAACGTAGGTATGAATATTCCGATTTTTAACCGTAATCAGGGTAACATCAAAAACACCAAACTTTTGATCGATTATAATACCGCATTGATGCAGAGTACACAAAAAACGTTAGAAGACCAGATAATACGCGGACAGCAAAGGGCTGTTGATGCTGATAAATTATACAAAGAAATTGACCCCGCCTTTGCATCCCATTTTGATAAACTGGCAAAAGCAGTAATGGAAAATTACCTGAAAAGAAACATTAAATTATTGGATTTTTTAAGCTTTTATGATTCGTACAAACAAAATATTGTGCAACTGAATACGACCAGATACAATAGGTTAAATACGTTAGAAAATTTAAATTTCTTAACCGGAACCACACTCTTTAATAAATAATATATTTAAATGAAAAACTATATACCCGGCGCGCTATTAATGCCACTAGTAATTATATGTATGGCTACAAGTTGTACCCATAAAACTGAGAATACTGAAGAAAAAAAGGACACCAGGTTTATAGTTACTGATACCTTGATAAAAAGCCTTTTAATAGATACCGTTAAAGAAGCCAATGCATTGGCTGACATCACCTTAACCGGGAAAATAACACCAGATGAAGATAAACTGGTTAAAATATTTCCTTTAGTGAGTGGTGTTGTAAGAGATGTACATGTGCAACTAGGTGATATTGTTCATGCCGGGCAGTTATTGGCTAACATGAAAAGTATGGAGGTAGCCGGTTTTGCTAAAGATGCTATTGCTTCTGAAGCTGATTTGAAAAATACACGCCGTAATTTGCAAAGTACTGAAGATTTATACAAGAGTGGTTTAGCTTCGCAACGTGATTTGGAACAGGCCAAAGGTGATTACGAAAAAGCTATCGCCGAGCATAAACGCACTAACGCGGTGATGAATATTAATCGCAGTTCAGCCGATTTGAGTTACCAGGTTAAAACACCGATAAGTGGTTATATAGTTGAAAAAAATATTACCAATAACAGCCAGGTTAGGGGTGATAATGGACAGGATTTGTTTGCAGTGGCCGATCTTTCAACGGTTTGGGCTTTGATCAATATTTATGAATCCGATATTACAAAAATTCATGTAGGCGATAACGTAAAAATCACAACCCTATCATATCCGGACAAAATATTTACCGGAAAAATAGATAAAGTGTATAGCATGCTCGATCCTGATAATAAATCAATGAAAGCGCGCGTCAAAATTGTTAATCCGGGCAATTTATTAAAGCCCGAAATGTTTGCCAACGTAAACATTACCGCTTTAACAGGCCAAAGCCTTCCGGTGATTAATACCCGAAGCTTAATTTTTGATAATGATCGTTATTATGTGGTAGTGGTTGATGGTAATGCGCATGTAAGGGTACAACCTATTGAGATAGCGAAAAAAATAGAAGACAAAGCATATATTAGAAATGGTTTAAAAGCTGGCGACCGTATTGTGGCATCCCGTCAGGTTTTTCTGTATGAATCGTTAAAAGATTAAGTTTTATCCTGCTAACAGAAAACAAAGATGAATCGTTTTATAAAATTAATACTGGGTTTTGCTTTAAAGAATAGGTATTTCATATTTTTTGTTACCGGATTGCTCGCCGTTGCCGGATATATCAGTTTTAAAAATATCAGTATTGACGCTTTTCCTGATGTTACTAATACATCGGTAACTATTATTACACAATGGCCCGGGCGTAGTGCCGAGGAAGTGGAAAAATTTGTAACCCGCCCTCTGGAAATCGCAATGAACCCTACTGAGCGTAAAACCAGTATCCGCTCATCGTCGCTTTTTGGGTTATCGGTAGTTAAAGTAACGTTTGATGATGACGTCGATTATGAATACGCGCGTTTGCAAATCAATAACCATATTGGTAGTGCCGATTTGCCCGACGGTGTACTCCCAACTATTGAGCCCCCATATGGCCCAACCGGAGAGATATTCCGTTATACACTTACCAGTAACCATAAATCTGCCCGCGAACTAAAGACTATTGAGGACTGGGTTGTTGACCGTGAAATACGCTCTGTATCCGGCGTTGCCGATGTTAATAGTTTTGGGGGCCAGGTAAAAACATATCAAATAACTGTGGATCCTCAAAAAGTATTACAATACAATGTAACACCCTTAGAGCTTTACGATGCAGTATCAAAAAGCAATATAAACGTTGGTGGTGATATTATTGAGCAAAGCGGGCAGGCCTATGTTGTGCGGGGTATTGGTTTGTTAAATGATATAAGTGAGATAAAAAACATCATTGTAAATAATATTAATGGCACGCCCATCTACGTGAGCAACGTTGCCGAAGTAACTGAGAGTGCATTACCAAGGCTAGGACAAGTGGGCCGCGACCGCGACCCCGATGTGATAGAAGGTATTGTAGTAATGCGCAAAGGCGGAAACCCCAGTATTGTTATTAAAGCCTTAAAAGAAGAAATAGCACATTTAAATAATTCTGTTTTGCCGGATGATGTGAAGATCAAAACGTTTTACGACCGTGAAACACTTGTAAACTTTGCAACACATACCGTAATACATAACATGTTAGAGGGGATAATTTTTGTAACAGTTATCGTGTTTCTTTTTATGGCCGATTGGCGTACTACGCTTATTGTATCTCTAATTATTCCATTAGCATTACTGTTTGCCTTCATCTGTTTAAAAATGAAAGGTATGGCTGCAAACCTGCTTTCGATGGGTGCCATAGATTTCGGGATCATAATAGATGGGGCCGTAGTAATGGTAGAGGGGATATTTGTTGTACTGGATGCCAAGGCCAAACAAATGGGTATGGATAAGTTTAACAAAATGAGTAAACTAGGCTTAATTAAAGAGGCCTGCCTGGTAAACGGTAAGGGTATATTTTTTGCTAAGCTTATCATTATAACAGGCTTGCTTCCCATATTTAGCTTTGAAAAAGTTGAAGGTAAAATGTTTTCGCCATTAGCATGGACACTGGGTTTTGCCTTGCTGGGTGCCCTGTTGCTTACCTTTACCTTTGTGCCGGTTATGTCCAGCGTGTTGCTTAACAAAAACGTTAAAGAAAAGCATAATGTAATAGTAGAATTTATAATGCGTAATGCCATCAAGTTTTATTCGTGGTGCTTTAAATTGCGCAAAATAGTATTGCCCGTAGCTTTGATATCATTGGCTATCAGTTTATTTTGTTTTAGATTTTTAGGAACAGAATTTTTACCGGAGCTGAATGAGGGAGCTATCTACGTAAGGGCAACCGGCCCGTTAAGCACGTCATTAGGCGAGTCTGTTAAACTTGCCAACGAGATGCGTAAAATATTTCTGAGCTTTGATGAGGTTAAACAGGTGATATCACAAACCGGCAGGCCCAATGATGGTACTGATGCTACCGGGTTTTACAATATTGAGTTTCATGTAGACATTTACCCACAAGAGGAATGGAAACGCAAAGAAACCAAAGAACAGCTGATAGAACGGATGCAAGATAAACTCAAGTGGTATCCGGGAGTTGACCTTAACTTTTCACAGCCAATATCTGATAACGTGGAAGAAGCTGTTTCGGGTGTTAAAGGCTCTATAGTCGTGAAACTTTTTGGTGATAATTTTAAATTAGTTGAAAACCACGAAGAAAAGATATTTAAGATATTACGGAGTGTAAATGGCATTACAGACCTCGGGATATTAAGAAACCTCGGGCAACCCGAGTTGCAAATTGATCTGCAGCAAAATAAAATGGCACTATATGGGGTTACCACCGCCGATGCTAATGCTGTTATTGAAATGGCTATAGGCGGCAAGGCTGCTACACAAATTTACGAGGGCGAACGCAAATTTGAACTTCGTATAAGGTATCCGGAAGACTTCAGAAACAATGACCAATCAATTGGCGATTTGCGTGTACCAACCATGCGTGGTACCAAGGTGCCCCTCCGGGAAATTGCGTCTATCAAAAAATTGATAGGGCCAAGTATCATTTACCGCGATAAGCATATGCGGTATGGTGCCATAAAGTTTTCTGTAAGGGGCCGGGATATGGGCAGTACCATTACAGAGGCCAGGCAAAAAATAAATGCACAGATCAAACTGCCCAAAAATTATTTTATGGAATGGGCAGGTGATTTTGAGAACCAGCAACGTGCCACCGCAAGGCTAACGCAGGTAGTACCCATTAGTTTGCTTATTATTTTCTTTATATTGTTCATTCTTTTTGGCAACATCCGCGATTCGTTATTGGTATTAAACAACGTGCCCTTCGCCATAATGGGAGGAATATTAGCACTGCTCATTACTAATATCAACTTTAATATCTCGGCAGGTATCGGCTTTATTGCTTTATTTGGCATATGCGTCCAGAATGGGGTGATACTGATTACCAAGTTTAAGAGTAATATGATTTTACTGAAACATCATCCTAAAGAAAAAAGTTTTGCCGATGCCTTAAAAGACGGCGTTGCAGACCGTATGCGCCCTGTTATAATGACCGCCCTAATGGCTGCAATAGGTTTATTACCTGCTGCTATATCAACTAGTATAGGCTCTGAAGCATCGAAGCCTTTGGCAATTGTTGTTATAGGCGGGCTGATAACTAATACCATATTTAACTTATTTGTTTTCCCGATAGTTTTCCATTGGGCATATCGTAAAAGGGTTGAAAACGGAACGATCAGATAAATTTATTTGAACAAGTAGCTTAATTTTAGTTTGTAAATATTAACTATAAACTTATTTATATAAACATTTAAGAACAAATAGAAAATTAAAACGTTTTAACTTATATTTGATCATTCAAATTTCTTTTGTTGTCTGGCTATTTTTCAACTTAAGTTTGTAATATATTCAGAAAAATCTACATGGAAATTAAAAGCGACTGGAAACGATGCGGAACAAAGGTATTCTGGAACGACGTTGCACATAAGGAGCACGTTGTCCAAATTTATGATACCGATGGCATGCTTTTAAATACCCTGTCTGATTTTGCGGCTGATGGATTTAACGCAGGTGATAGTGTTATAGTTATTGCAACTGCAGATCATTTGGCTAAACTTAATATTTTACTTTCTGCCCGTCAGTTTGATTTGAAGTACCTCATAGCTAAAGACCAGTACATTCCGTTGGATGCTGACCAGATGCTTTTAAAATTTATGATAAACGGATCGCCCGACGAAATTTCTTTTATAAAAGCGGTAACCACGATTATGAAAAAAGCACGTAAAAATGATAGGCAAGTACGCGCGTTTGGTGAGATGGTTTCCCTATTATGGCAAAGTGGAAACAATAATGCGACTATCCGCCTTGAAGAATTATGGAATAACTTTTGTTCATCAGAAAATTTTGGCCTGTTCTGTGCATATCCTAAAAGTTGTTTTTCTACAGATTCGGGTGCCGCAGTATTACACATTTGCTCAGCACATTCTAAACTAATAGCATCAGATCAAGAATCTCTTTCAGAAATCCAGTATAAAATTGTAGGGTAATAAATAACAATTTAAAAACTGCAGTTAGGCTATAAATAGCCCCAGTTACTGAAAGTCAGAAATAACTGTTCAGGGTTTCTCCACGTTAGTATTTATTTGATATAACCATCGTATAAATACACCCACAAGGCAACCCGAAATTAAAATAGCGTACAATATAATAAACGGGATGTTTATACAATTACCTGTGGATGATTTCCCTTCACTTGGCCCGAAATACACATTTTTATC
>JANXTT010000009.1 GCA_025352225.1 Mucilaginibacter sp.
CGAGTTTACGCCACCGGGGAAAAACGTTTTGGCTTTTTCATACAACTCTGCTGATTTTTCCCTGCTGATATCAGGTTTACCAGTTGTACTTATGAGCTCATCACCCTCGTTCCCCGAAAACATCTTTTTAAATGAATCAAACATTTTTTAAAGCATAATGCTGAAAGCTTAAAGCCTAAAGCTGTTGTATTAATTATTTAGCCCAAAGCAACTTTTGCTTTCAGCTTTTGCTCTCGTTTAAGAAAGCCATCCCTTTTGAAGCACTTCTTTGGCATGATATGTTAATATCGCTGTTGCGCCCGCGCGCCTGATGCTGGTTAATATTTCTGTAGTGGTTCGGCGTTCATCAAGCCAGCCTTGTTGCGCGGCAGCTTTTACCATAGCATATTCACCACTTACATTATAAGCCGCAACAGGCAGTTCTGTATTATCTTTTAATAATTTTATCACATCCAGATAAGCAAGGGCTGGTTTAACCATTAAAAAGTCGGCGCCCTCCTGTTCATCCAGTTTGGCTTCTATCAATGCTTCGCGCTGATTGGCCGGGTTCATCTGGTAGGTTTTTTTATCGCCAAATTTGGGTGCCGATTTTAATGCATCCCTAAAAGGGCCATAAAAAGCACTGGAATATTTAGCCGAGTACGACATGATTGACACGTTGGTAAACCCATTATCATCAAGCACCTGCCTGATATAGCCTACTCTGCCGTCCATCATATCCGACGGGGCAATAATATCTGCCCCTGATCGCGCGTGCGCCAAGGCCATTTTGCCTAATATCTCCAGCGTTTCGTCGTTTAATATCTCCCCGTTTTCAACTAAACCATCATGACCATCGCTGCTGTATGGATCCATTGCCACATCTGTAATTACACATACTTCGGGGAAATGTTTCTTTACCGCCTGTATCGCCCTCAGGTATAAGCTTTGTTCGCGATGGCTTTCTGTGGCATATTTATCTTTTAATGATTCCTCAATATTAGGGAACAAATCAAACGACATTAATCCCAATTTTGCACAAACCTCCACCTCACGCAGTAAATTATCTATAGAATACCTAAAAATACCGGGCATTGATGCCACTTCGGTTTTTTGGTTATCCCCATCAACAATAAACATCGGAAATATCAAATTAGCGGCACTGATATGCGTTTCCTGTACCATTTGGCGGATAACTTCACTTTTTCGGTTTCTACGTGGTCGTTGTAACATTAGCCCTCCTAAATCCTCCTAAAAAGCGGAGAACTTTAATTTTAATTTATATACCTCATTTATCCACTTCTTCTTTAGAGATGGCTGGGGTGTAGCACCCAAACACCGCTTCGGCCAAGCCAACCTCGTCTGGCGAGAAAGGGAGCTTATATTTAACACCCATTTCGTCAAATTTTTTGCCTGTTGATTTACCAATAGCTATAACTTTTTGATTTGGCTCCAATAAATTATCTACAAAATAAGCTTCTACATTTGACGGACTGGTGAAAATCATAATATCAGCTGTAGAAGGTTCTACATTGTCCTGAAGTACGGTTTCATAAACGGGCAGGTCAATAATTTTTGTTTGAGCCGACAAACCCTGATGAATGCTGCGCATGGGGTTCTCTGCGCCGGGAAACAATATTGTTGAACCGTTAGCTAAGCGGGCAAACGCTTCTGCTACCTCTTCGGTATCAATGCCCTCGCCAATATAATCTGCAAAATAACCTTTCCGTCGCAGTGCATCTTCTGATCCGCTACCCATTACACCAAATTTTATATTTTTTGATAACTGTGGGCTTAAGTCAAAAAAGTATTCAACCGCGTTTTTACTGGTGAAAAATATCCAGTCGATGTTTTTTAGAATATAAGAGTCCAGTTTAGTTATTACAGGTACTGTACGAATAAGCGACCGAGCCTCAACCTCAATGCCTAATATTTCAATAGCGCGCCTCAAATAACTTTGTTCAGATAAATCGCGCGAAACGAAAACAGACTTAAAAAACTTTCTGGCCTTACTAAAATAAGGAACTATTTTTTCGGCCAACCCTATGGTTGTGTCTGCCTCCAAAAATAACCTTTGCGGAAAACCATCTCCATCATCGGCTTTAGACGTAAACACCTGGAATACGTTTTCGATCTTCCGGCAATAGCACCCCAGCGGTAAATGGCAGCCACCGCCAAATAACCTTAACAATTTACGCTCTACAGCCAGTGCCTCGGCTACGGCTGGGTGGTGCAGAATTTGTAAAGCATCAAACAGCTCATCATCCGCTTCGCGGATTTGAATTGCCAGAACGCCCTGCGCCGGTGCCGGAATTAATTCTGCTGGTGATAAATCTTCTATATGAAATTCGCTTAAGTCCAACCCGAGCCTTACCACACCCGCTTTAGCTATCATAATGGCATCATATTCTTCGTTACGAAGTTTATTGATGCGTGTAGGTACGTTACCCCGTAATTCTTCAATTTCCAGGTCGGGCCTTATGGCCAACAACTGCGCCTTACGGCGATTAGATGAAGTACCAACAATACCGCCAAATTTTACCGACAGCTTTTGATGAACATTAACACAATCTTTCAAAACCAATAACAGTTCGGCGGGGTCTTCCCGTTGTGAAACCGCCGCGATTGTAAGCCCCGCAGGGTTTTCAGTTGGCAGATCTTTATGCGAGTGTACTGCCAGATCAATAGTGCCAGCCAATAGTTCTTCTTCTAATTCTTTGGTAAAGAAACCTTTGCCTTCAAGCTTATCAAAACTCAGGTTCAATATGCGGTCGCCTTGTGTTTTTATGATTTTCAAATCGGCAAGAATGTTATTTTCCGCCAATCTGTCTTTCACAAAATTAGCCTGCCAAAGAGCCAGGTCACTACCGCGCGTACCTATAATGAGTTTTCGGTTCAATGTTTATTTAATTTACAGCGCAAATTTAATTTTTATAAGTAGGATTTATAAACTTATTGCTGTTTTAGGGATTATTTGACTAACAAAAGATATTTGCAATTATTATTGCTGAATATTCAATATTAACTGCACTTATTAACAAATATCTCTTTAGCCATTACCATGGGTACGCTAATGTACTTTTTTTCCATGTAGTCCATTATTTTTTCGAGTACCTCGCGCGATTGTACATCCATAGTTTCCACCTCTTCGGCAAAAACTGAGGTGAGGGCTTTTTTCCTGATCTCTTTGATCTTTTCGGGAACCTGGCGCATAGCCACCTCAATTTCGCGTTGTTTTAAAAGAGGAAGAAATTCAAGTATATTTTCTTTTATAATCCGCTCGGCATGCACAAGTTCATGGTAACGTTCTTGCAAATTATTTTTGGCTACCTCGTTTAAGGAGTGTACCTCAATAAAATTTACCGGATACTTTTCTAATACTTCCGGATCGGTATCATTTGGAATAGCCAGATCAACTATCGTTTTTCTATTGGTTTCGCCGTTTAGCAATGTAGTATAGATCTCGGGCGTAATAATTGGGTTGGTTGCAGATGTGCAAGTGATAATCACATCGAAACCTTTATTGAAATTTTTAAGTTCTTCGAGGCTAAAAGCATCACCATTCAAATCATTAGCCAACTCCTGCGCTTTTGATAGGGTACGGTTAAATATAGAAAAATTTGAAAATTTATGTTTTTGGAGGTATTTGCAAATGTTGCGGTTGGTTTCGCCGGCGCCGATTATAAGTACACGTGCATTGTAGCATAACTTAAGGTCTTTTAACTTTCGGTAAGCTAACGAGACGACTGAAATAGGTTTCCGCGAAATTAGCGTATCTGTATAAACTTCTTTGGCGGTTTTAACTACTCGGGCCATTACCATTCGCAGGTAATCACCTGTTAAGCCGGCTTCTTTACAGCTTTCATAAGCTTTACGAACCTGCGCCAATATCTCCTTTTCGCCAACTATTAAACTCTCTAATGAGCACGAGGTACGTAACAAATGATTTAAGGCTTCCTGTTCTTCGTATATGGACACACCGCTTAAAAAGGCAGCCATATAGCCGCTGCAAATGCCTATTTGCAAGGCATCAATAAACTTTTTTGTGAAATCTTTGTCTATCACCTGGGATGTTGCCATTATAAACTCGACACGATTACAGGTAGCCAGGTAAAAAATTTCGGGAATATTAAATTCACATTTAACTTGCTGAAGCTTTGCGGTGAGATTTTCCTGACAAATAACCAGCTTACCTAGTTCTTTCAGTTCAATCTGTTTGTGCGTGAATGCTATTATCTTTAAATACTTCAAAGCAGTTTATAATAAGACAGAACAAAAGTAATACCCTCAATTTGATGCAGTGTCAACACTTTGTCAAACAAATTCAATTTAGAATGTTTATAAATTGAGTTTAAAGGCAGTTTATGACCCTTATCACATTCCTAAATAACGTAAATCATTCCATATCCCAACAATATTTTTAAAATATCAAGAATGTCAACATTAAAAAAAATAAGCCTCGTTGTATTAATCATGTCTTATATACTTTTAGGCATTAATCATTTTCGTAATCCTGATGGTTATTTGCGGATCATTCCTGCTTATCTCCCTTTTCATACTGCGTTAAACTACTTTGCAGGCTTTTTTGAAGTGTTGTTTGGGCTAATGCTTATTTTATTTAAAACCAGGCGGCTAGCTGCAATAGGCATGATGTTAATGCTTATTGCTTTTTTGCCTGTGCATATCGAAATGGTTCAAGATGCTCCCTTACAATTAGGCGATTTTTTAATAATACCTACAATTGCGTGGCTGAGGCTCCTGGGGCAAATTCCGTTAATTGCCTGGGCGTGGTGGTATACAAAAGATTAAGATTTTAAACAACTAACCTTAATGAAAAACAAAATTGCCATTTTTGCCTTTCTAATGCAATAACTATATATACAACAATGGATCTGCAAAGCATAGAATTACGAAACCTTGACATACTGGATTACCAGGAACTAAAAAAGTCCATGAAATCGGCTTATACTGATATGGATGAAGATTACTGGGATGCAAACTCGATACGTAAGCTGATTAAATTATTTCCTGAAGGCCAAATATGTGTAACCGTTAACGCGCAGGTTGTAGGTTGCGCCCTGGCTATAGTTGTAGATTATAAAAAATATGGGGATAACCATACCTATAAGCAAATAACGGGTGATTCCACCTTTAAAACACACGATGACAAGGGCGATGTTCTATATGGCATAGATATTTTTGTGCATCCTAATTATCGGGGGTTACGGCTTGCACGCAGGCTTTATGAGGCCCGTAAAGCGCTTTGCGAAAAAATGAACCTGAAAAGTATTATCGCCGGAGGGCGGATTCCGAACTATCAAAAATTTCAAAACGACCTTACCCCAAGGCAATACATTGATAAGGTTAGATATAAAGAAATTTATGACCCTACCCTATCGTTCCAGTTGGCTAATGATTTTCACGTACGGAAGGTTTTAAAAAATTACCTGCCAGAGGATAGCCGATCGAAAGGGTTTGCTACACTTATTGAATGGAACAATGTATATTATGAAGAACTAAGCTCTGTAATTAACCATAAAACGGTGGTACGTATAGGGCTGGTACAATGGCAAATGCGTCCGTACAGTAATATTAGCGAGTTAATGAAACACGCGGAATATTTTGTTGACGCGGTTAGTGCTTATCAGGCCGATTTTATACTATTCCCCGAGTTATTTAACACGCCATTAATGGCCGATTATAACCATATGGATTCGGCAAAGGCCATGCGCGAGCTTTCAAAATTCACCAAACCTATTACTGAGGAATTTGCAAAACTGGCGGTATCATATAACGTGAACATTATTGCAGGCAGTATGCCTAAAATTGATGATGAGTCTTTATACAACGTATCCTACCTTTTCCGCAGGAATGGAAGTATGGAAGAAGCGTACAAAATACATCCTACCCCATCCGAAATAAATTCGTGGGGCATGCGTGGCGGCAGCGAGATCAGGGCTTTTGATACCGATGCCGGGAAGATTGGGATACTGATATGCTATGATGTTGAGTTTCCGGAGATCTGCCGGATATTAGCGATGCAGGATATGCAAATTCTATTTGTTCCGTTTTTAACTGATACTCAAAACGGGTATAACCGTGTTAAATTTTGCGCCCAGGCACGCGCTGTTGAAAACGAGTGTTATGTAGCCATTGCCGGTGGAGTTGGTAACCTGCCTAATGTTAATAACATGGATATTTCGTATGCGCAATCGGCTGTTTATACTCCATCTGATTTTGGATTTCCCTATAATGGGATACAATCAGAAGCTACGCCCAACAATGAAATGATAGTGATAGCGGATGTGGACTTGTCTTTACTGGATGAGCTTCATGAATACGGCAGCGTACAAAATTTAAAAGACAGGCGGTCGGACTTATATTCCATTAGTTATAATGGCAAAAAAATATGATGGGTAATTAGCGGCCAATTTATGATGTGGTAATATGGATAAGTATATATTTGTACAAACCTATACAGTGATTAAAAAAGAAACCTACACTATTCCAGGTTCAAAAGGCAGAAACATGTTAATGGACTTAACCTTTGACACTGCCCTGCCTTACGCGCCCCTAGTTATATTTGTACATGGCTTTAAGGGGTTTAAAGATTGGGGTACACATAACGCTGTAGCCAAATATTTTGCTGAAAATGGCTTTCGTTTTCTAAAGTTCAATTTTTCGCATAATGGCACCACACCCGAAAAACCGTTGGATTTTGTTGACCTTATAGCCTTTGGCGATAATACGTTTTCTATAGAACTTGACGATTTGAATAGTGTGATTGATTTTGCCTGTAATGGAGGATCAATTCCGCCGACAGCAAAAGTTGATTTAATAGGCCATAGCATGGGTGGCGGTATCAGTATTATAAAAACCGCCGAAGATAGCCGGATTGGTAAATTGGTAACTTTTGCGAGCATTTCAAATTTTCATAACTTATGGCCCAAAGAGCAGGAAAAGCAATGGAAAATACAAAATGTAATGTATATGCATAATTCGCGTACCAACCAGCAAATGCCGCTGAAAGCAACTTTACTGAACGATTTGGAACAAAACGCGGCACGATTTGATATTATTAAAAAAGCGGCTCAAATATCCCAGCCCTGGTTAATTACGCATGGCGATATGGACACCTCTGTGCCTTTAGCGCATGCCCATGAAATTAAAGCAGCTAACCCGCATGCTAAAATAATGGTTATATCCGGCGGCGATCATGTTTATGGTGCCTCACATCCATATAGTAAGGATACATTGCCGGGCCACCTGTTGAGTTTTTGCGATGCAAGTATTGCCTTTTTGAAATAGAATTAAATTTCTATCTCATTATGGTATAATAAGTACTTACCCAGGATTAAAACGCTTGCCGGAATAACTATATCACTGGGTCAATCCAATTACCATCCACTTTAATGATGGCGATCAATTCGTCCAGCGCGTTAACGGCACTTAGGTTTTTCTGCACTACTTCTTTACCACGGTAAAGCGTGATCTTATCCGGGCCGGCACCTACGTAGCCATAATCAGCATCGGCCATTTCGCCGGGCCCATTTACTATACAGCCCATAATGCCAATTTTTAACCCCTTTAGGTGACTGGTTCTGCTGCGGATCATCTGGGTGGTTTCCTGCAGGTCAAACAACGTTCGGCCACAGCTTGGGCACGATATATATTCGGTTTTTGATATGCGGGAGCGGGTGGCCTGCAGTATGCCAAACGCCGTTGAAGTAAGCGTATTTGAAGGCAAAGACGGTGCATCTATCCAAATACCATCGCCAAAGCCATCAATCAACAGCGCGCCAATATCTGTAGCGGCGTAAAGCTGCAGTTTTGATATGGGTTCTTCAGAACTGGTATTATCCCCATATTTACCCAGGTCGAATTCGCTTGCGGGATAAGAGCGTTTGATGATAACAGGAATATCCAAGCCTAATTCGTCCAGTTTGAAAAAGAAATCCCGCTGATCTGACATGCCATTTACAACATCAGTTTCTACAATAAACACCAGCGTTCTATCTGGAGCAAGTAAACCAAAACTCTCAGATCCCAGATCATTCGTTTGTATCCTGATCAGGTTTAATGCTTGATCGCGTTCGTTAACTGTTATGTATTCATTTAATGTATAAACCGGGTGGCAATTGGTTTTATTGGTCAGCTTTGTCCAGGTTTGGTAATTATAAAGTTGCTTTAAATTACCGGGTAAATTAAAAGAAGGCAAAGCATCGGCCAGGTAAACAAAATCAACCGATTGCTCGGCCATATTATATTTGTCGAGCAAGGGCGCGTATAAGTATCCTGCATCATTCAATACTGATGGGTCTTTCAGATTTTTAGCCGACAAATCTATTACTACCCTCGGTACCATATGCCCACCAATAAAGGCATTGGCCTCATAAGTGTGGCGACGTTGATATTGAAGTTGCGGGCTTTGGGTTGCGAGTTGCGAGTTGTGGGTTGTGGGTTGTGGGTTGTGGGTTGTGGGTTGTGGGGTATTTGGTTGCGAGTTGTGGGTTCTGGGTTGTGGGGTATATAGTAACGTTTCAACTTCTAACCTTTTAGCTTTTAACTTTTCACTTCTTAAAAAATAGCGATTCACCAGGGCTATAGCTACAGGAACCTCGTATTCGGGCTCTTCGGTGAGGGAAACGCGCACGGTATCGCCAAGGCCATCCTCCAGCAAAGTACCAATACCCACTGCTGATTTGATACGGCCATCTTCGCCATCGCCGGCTTCGGTTACGCCGAGGTGCAGGGGGTAATTCATCCCTTCGGCAACCATAGTTTCAACCAGCATACGGTAGGCTTGCACCATTACCTGCGGATTGCTGGATTTCATGGAGATAACCAGGTTGTAATAGTTCATGTCCTCGCACATGCGTATAAACTCCATTGCCGATTCCACCATACCGCGCGGGGTATCGCCGTATTGGCTCATTATCCTGTCGGACAGCGAACCGTGGTTGGTACCGATCCGCATGGCAGTACCATACTCCTTACACACTTTTACCAGGGGAGCAAACTTTTTGTAGATCCGGTCAAGCTCGGCCTGGTATGCTGATGGGGTATATTCTAGCTGGTCAAATTTCTTTTTATCCGCATAATTGCCCGGGTTGATCCTAACTTTTTCAACAATACGGGCAGCTACCTCGGCGGCATTTGGGGTAAAATGTATATCGGCCACTAAAGGTACATTACAACCCCTGCGTTTCAATTCATTTTTAATTTCGAGTAAATTTTGGGCTTCCCTAATACTAGGAGCCGTAATGCGTACATACTCACAACCGGCATTAACCATACGGATAGATTGCTCCACCGTCCCCATAGTATCCATGGTGTTGGTGGTTGTCATGCTTTGGATACGGATGGGGTTATTGCGCCCCATAGGTACATCGCCAATTGTTACCTCGCGGGTTACAAAACGTGAATATTGTGTTAATGAGTTACAGTACCGGCCTTTTAACGCCTTTATCGTTTCAACATCCATAGTACAAAAATAGGCAATCTATCCATTTTATTGGTTTACCCGCTGTAAAGTTTATTTTAAGAAATCTATTTGTTTTTGCTCACCACAAAACATCTGGAAATCTGATCGTGCATGGCCTGGTGGCGTTCGGTCCAAAACATGGAAACGTAGCCGATATAGAATATAAGCTCGTTAATTATTTTGGCAAAGTTGCGGCCCAATGCTTGTTTAAAAGTTAAGCTATACCCTAACTCGTCTACAACGGCTAACCCAAATACGGTTTTACCTATTGAACCCATAAATTTGGTTGATTCAAATATAGAATTGTAAAGCGTAATGACTAAAATTGTTCCTAACTTAAAAACGCCTAACCTTACCTGATTGGTTTTTAAACTTTCAATGTATACTGGTGTGAGATACAGGGGGAAAAACAAAATCCCAATAATGGATAAAACAAATCCCAGAATAGCGACATCAATTATAAATGCGCCCAGCCGGTGAAAATAAGTAACCGTGTTAAGCGGAGTTGGATAATAAATACCTTCGCTCTTAAAATACGAATTAAACTCGGGCATAGTATATGCAGGGGTACCCTGGTTGTGTAAAGGCAGTAAAACCAAATCATCCGGTTCCAGGGGCTTGTCCTGCAACTCCTGAACGGTAAATGGACCCAGCTTTTTACCCTCTTCTAAAATATAATACTCACTAACCATACATGCTTAAATACGAGAGTATAAAAGTAAGGGTTTTGTTTTAAAGGATGGGTGCATTATAAAAATACCTGCAACTATGATAAAGCAAATGCTACAATCTCTTTAATATCATCCAACTGCAGGTCACTTTCGCCTTCATAGCGCCATTCTTTATGGTCGTCAATAATAATTTTGCCTAGTTCAATAGGGCCTGTATGTTCTATCCAAACCCCGTCTTCTAACCGGCCAGTTTCTAAAAGTTCAAATATTTCGTTTGGTTGCCACGATTCTTTATGATCCTGAAAAAAGAGCGGCGTGATTAACAGCTCACGTTCCGCGTTTTCTGACTTAATTTTAAAAGCTTTGCTTATCGTTAACATTGTTATAGGGTTTTGCATTGTACTACAACCAATTTAAAACTTTGTTTTACCCGGCCCATGCAAGTATTTAATATCGGCTTACCTTAAAATCAGAAATGCCACCTTCCAAATGGATGTACATTTTATAAGGTGCCTTATCAAAATTGGGGGTAGCATACTCATTGTCGCCTTGATTTTGAAATCCGTCAAATGATTTAGACGATAGGCCAGTATCTGTTATGATATGGCAGGCCGCATTTTGTGGTATACTAATAGTTACCGATGAAGCTCCTGTAGAAACCTCAATATTGGTATTTACCAAAGGTTGCCCCATTTTTATATGGAACGATGCCGCCCCACCGTCCATTTTTAATTTTTTTATCTTAAGGTTTGAAAGGTCAAAATCTATTTTAGCGGCACCTGCGGCTAAATTGATCTCCCATTGCGGGTTGGTGTTGAGCTTAATATCGGCATGGTTTGATTTATTATTAAATTGAAACGGGAACCTATTATGATTATTCATGCTAAAATCGAGCACTTCTGTGGTTCCGTCCATGCTTTTGCTCAACGTATACCTATTTTTGTATTCCTTGGTTTCGGCCTCAAAAAGTTGATTGGTAATACCGTTTAAATTATAAGTTGTGGCGCCGCCGCTGATATTTAAACGTGCTGATTGTGTTGCGGCGTTATATGGCGAGGTATAAACTCCGTTACCTTCTACTTTGATGATAGAATCTCTGTGGAGCGTATCACTATTATTATCGGTATAGTCACTATCATCCATGTCATAATGATTATCAAAGCCCAGGTTCCAATTTTTAGCGGATTGATAGGTAAATGTACCGAACAGTATAACCAAACCAACCACCAGCGCTATAATTTTAAAAAAAGTAGCCCAGCCCGAACGGCTTTGCGAAAACACCAGATTTACACCTGCTAAAATCAATAAAACCGGCCATAGGTGGGCTACGTTTACCCAATTGAGGTGTAGAACCCCTAACTTCTCCAATAAAATTGCTGTTCCTATGATAACCAGGATAGTACCTGGTATTAGTTTATCGTTTCTCATAATTACAATGTTTCGGCGTTATCAGTTGATGTTTCTGTGTTATTTACATTATTTGCCGGTTTTTCAGTAACGTTATTACCTTTCCAGAACCCAACCATCAAAACTAATCCTATTATTATCAACGCAGCGGGCCAAAACTTCTCTATATCAAAATTGGGTATAAGTTGAAACTGATCTAACAAAAAATAAAAACCAAACAATATAAAAACCAGGCCTATGATAAGCCTTGGGGTTGATACCGGTTTTTTAGCTGGCAAAAGCGGGGCTGCCTGCATGGAAGAAAACTCGACTAGTGGGTTAATATTTGTTTGAGGCGTAAGCACAATCCATAAAATAACGTATAAAAGCCCCCCGCCGCCTTTCATTATCAGGGTTATTATAAAAATTACACGTACCAGTGTAACATCTATATTAAAATAATCTGCTAAGCCGGCACAAACCCCTCCTATTATTTTACGATCAACATCGCGATGTAATTTGTGTTCCATAATTTAATTTTTAATGGTTAATTATACCTGGCCCGAAAAAGGTTTAATGATAATCTCATCAACGTTTGCACCTGCACTCATTTTATAGGCACAAATTATTGCCGCTGAAATATCATTTGGTAATACAAAGCTATCTGTTGGTAAAATTGTACCCTTCCACGAATCAGTTAATGTTGATCCGGGCAAAATGGTTGTTACTTTCACCCCATACGCTTGCATTTCGAGCCGCATTATATTACTTAGACCCAACTGTGCGTACTTTGTTACAGTATAAGTGCCGGCTTCTGTAACAGGCGCAATGGCCGCTACAGAGCATATGTTAAAGATATGCCCGTAGCCTGCCGCCATCATGGTTTTACCAAAATAGCGGTATAGCTCGTATGATGGCATTACGTTGGTATTGATCAGTTTTTCAAAAACATCATCATCATCATCCAATATGCTCGAATATTCATATAACCCTACGTTATTTACAATTATACTTATGGGCCCTAACTCCTGTTCGGCAAAACCGGCAAACGCTCTAACATCATCTTTCACACTACAATCTGTAGCACGTATTAAAACTGTTATTGCGGGGCTAAGTGTTTTTATTTCGTCGCGCAGCGCCAATAAATCGTTATGGCTTCGCGCGCATAAAGCAAGGTTTAATCCTTCTGCCGCAAAAGCCAGGCTTATAGCGCGCCCTATCCCTTTTGTTGCGCCTGTTATAATAACATTCTTCATGTTTTAAAAATAAGTATTAAAAAGCAATGTTAACCATATAGGTGGTAACATTCAAAAATCGTATTTTTACCCGCAATCAACTTTTGAAAATGCTATACCACCTGGGACGATATATATTGCTAATGCGGCTAAGTTTTAAAAAGCCCGAAAAATTTAGTGTTTACTGGGCCGAGGTAATGCGCGAAATGGTTTCTATCGGATTAGGTTCGTTAGGTATTATAGCCATCATATCGGTGTTTATAGGCGCGGTAGCTACTATCCAAACGGCTTTCCAGCTGGTAAGTGACATTATACCCAAAACGATTGTAGGTACCATTACCCGCGATTCAACCATACTTGAATTTAGCCCCACCATATCAGCTTTGGTGTTGGCCGGGCGTGTGGGCTCGAGCATAGCCTCGCAAATTGGCACCATGCGGGTAACGGAGCAAATTGATGCTTTGGAAATAATGGGGGTAAATGCGCCGGGGTATTTAATATCGCCGAAAATTATTTCGGGTGTGATTATGATCCCCATGTTAACCATCATATCCATTAGCCTGGGCCTGGTAGGTGGGTATATTGCATGCGCGGCATCTAGTGAAGTATCAACTGCCGATTATATTTCGGGGTTAACAGATGGCTTTAAAGTAATTATACTCCAGGTTAGTTTGGTAAAATCATTCTTTTTTGGCTTTATCATCACTTCTATATGTGCATATCAGGGGTTTTACACGGCAGGTGGCGCACTTGAAGTGGGGCAGGCCGCTACGCGTGGTGTTGTTTTTAGCTGTATAATGATTTTATTTGCCGACTTAGTTATTTCGCGTTTAATGCTATGATAGAAACGATAAACATCCATAAAGCTTTTGGCGAAAACAAAGTTCTGAATGGCATTAGCGCACAATTAAAGCCGGGTTATAATAACCTTATTATTGGTGGCTCTGGTTCGGGCAAAACTACTTTACTTAAGTGTATTGTTGGCCTGCATGAGCCTACTGAGGGCGAAGTAATATATAACGGAGAAAATTTTACACAAATGAATTTTGTGGAGCGGGTGCCTATCCGTAAACAAATAGGTATGTTGTTTCAAAGTTCGGCCTTGTTTGACTCGATGACCGTTCAGGATAATATTATATTCCCATTAAATTTATTTACAGAAATGCCCCGGGCCGAGAAGATTGACCGCGCTAACTTTTGCCTGGAAAGGGTGAACCTGGCAGGCAAAAACAAGCTTTACCCATCGGAACTTTCCGGCGGGATGAAAAAACGGGTAGGTATTGCCCGCGCTATATCCATGCAGCCTAAATACTTGTTTGTTGATGAGCCCAACTCGGGCCTCGACCCAAAAACATCCATCCTTATAGATGAATTGATAGCCGAAATTACACAAGAATACCAAACTACTACTGTTGTAGTAACCCACGATATGAACTCGGTGATGGGTATTGGCGATCATATCATATTTTTAAACGACGGTTTGAAATGGTGGGAAGGCTCTAACAAAGAAATTGCCCATACTAATAATAAAGAACTGAACGAATTTGTATTTGCCAGCAAGTTTATGCAGGCTGCGAGGGATAAGTTATAGTTGCTTTAGCGAAAGTTTAGGATCGATTATATTGATGGATGCAAAATACTGAGACAATTATTTGGATAGTTTTTTGTATATTTAAGTTTGTATTAAGTAGTGAAATTTTGAAAAACGTGCCTGATACAAAACTGAAAAATACCCACAAATACCCATGTCCATTGAAAAAAAATACTTCATACCTGATACTTGATACTAATTAAAAACACCCATTTTCACCCATGTCCTTCCGCAAAATGTTCCCAATTACTTATTAGCGTACCCAAATATTACCTGACGCCCATATTAAATGCACTATCGGCTTCTTTGGCCAGATTTTCATCGCCTAGATAGCTCCAGCGCACACCGGTTATATATTTGTTAAGGGCTTTGTAGATCTGATCGGGTGTAACCTCTTCCAACCTGTCGGGTAATTCTTCAAATAGTCGCCAATCGCCCAAAATTTCTGCAGAGCCCAAATTGCCGGTAATAGCGTTTGATGCCTGTTGTTTGATATAGTTGGAAGTGATATAACCGCTTTTTAACTCTTTTAAACCCGACGATAATAAACGTTGATTTTTTGCGCGGTTCAATTGCGTCATCATCACAGTTATCGCTTCCTTTGGCGATGTCGTACTAACTTCCATTATCGCATATGGCATCTGGTTACGTTCTGTATGGGCACCGGGGTCATAAGAAAGATTACGTTTTACGCGTATTTCTGAATATAAAGAACCGCTCAAGGCAGAAATCCCCATTCGGTACGGCAAATAATCCGGACTAGACATTACAGGCGCATTAACTATAGCCCTGATATAGTTAGTTGCTAACGCCCGGTTTTCCACAGCCACTTTATTGTCGTTCCACACCGGAGTATTATAGTTCACTGCCTTATAAGGTTTTAAGGGTAATGAAGCAAACGATGAAGTTATCTTTTCAATGAGTTCTTCTTTTGATATTTTACCGGCCACCACAATAAACATGCGGTTTTTATTTAACAGCTCATGGTAATATTCTTTTAACATATTGGGAGTTATGGCTGTTAAAGTTTGCTCTGTTCCGTCAGGATCGATTTCGTAGGGAGTTCCTTTAAATGCGTTCTCCAGTAATAAATGATCGGCACGTTTGTCAGGGTCTGATTCCCGCTCTTTGACATTATTAATGACCTTAGTTTTAAGCAGCTCTACCTCATTGGCATCAAAAACGGGGTTCATAACCGCTTCGGCAAATAATCCCCATCCCTGGTTAATATATTTAGAGATACATACCATATCAATATTTGCGTAATCATATTCTGCCCCTCCACCTATTTCAATTCCGTACTGATCGGCAATATCTTTAAATAAGTTAGCATCGTACTTTTTGGTTCCGCATTCCGTCGCAGCTCCTATGGCCAGTTGTTCTATACCAGCTTTTTCTGGCGTATAATTAGTTACGCCACCTCTAAAGTACATCCTTACACTAATAATATCCTTAAGTGTAGGCCTGTAAATAACTTTTATACCAGCTACATCAAAAGATGTGGTTGGCGATTGGGCAAACATCGTATTAAATGCCGCCAGTATGGAAAATACGGTTAATAAAAAACGCTTCATTTCAAAAATCAGTTAGCTGTAAAAAATTCTTCGGGTTTAATGGATGCCTGCATGCCGGGGCTCACTAATAACCCTGCACAATAAGGCTTGTTTTTAATGTATTTGGTTACATATCTTTTCAGATCAGCTTTGGTAACCTTTTTAAGATTATCGTTATAGGTAGTAAAATAATCTAACGATGCCGATGCCCACCAAAAGGTTAATGTATGTACAAAATCTGATGCAACTTCTTGTTCTTCGGTTTGCCTGATCTCTAATTTACGTTTAGCTGTTTCTACCTGTTCGTCGGTAACGTAATCATCACTATCAAACATGGCAAGCTGTCTTTTAACCTCTGCAAGGCATTCTTTAACCTTTGATGGATTAGGAACCACAACCAGCGTTATTGGCCCAACGTGTTTTAATGTAAGATAACCAATGTTTATCTGTAATGCCAGACCAGATTGCAGCAATGCTTTGTTAAGCTTTGAAGAGTTTTGGTTAAGTATGTATGAAAACACATCGGCAGCATAGGTTGATGGGAGATCGCCACGGGTATCGGGGCCTAACCAGGTTAATTCCATAAACGGAACTTTAGCTAAATTTGACTCTACAATAAAGTAATCGGTTTTTTGTAGAGGTTTGAACTCTGGAATAGGCCATTTTTTAAATGGATCGAATGACGAAGCCTCCCAGCTCCCATAAATATTTTCTACCTGTTTAAAAACATCGTCGTGCTTCACGTCGCCGGCAATAGTTAGCATTGCATTATTTGGATAATAATATTTGTTCTTGATGGAATCCATTAAAGCAGGAGTGGCATTCCGTATAATATCATGGTTCCCTATGCTGTTTTTACGGCTATACAAATCGCCCCACAAGTGATGTTCCATCGCATTATTCAAAGCGAAAAAAGGACTTGATTCGTGTCTTTGAAACTCCCCGTCTACCACCACGTTCTCTCTTTCCATTTCCTTGCTATCAAAACTTGGATAACGGATTGCCGAATTCATAAACTTGAGGCCTGCTTTTAGGTTTTTCTTGGGTAATGTAAAATGATACTCTACGTTTTCAACCGATGTTGACCCATTAAAATCCATCCCAAGCTCACTAACACGGTCCATAAATTCTTGCTGACTTTTATAGTCTTTATTGGCCTTAAAAAACATATGCTCATACAAATGACTAAGCCCGTTAAATTTTGGCGTTTCTGTATACGATCCATTTTTACAAGTTATTACAATTGTTGCAAGCGGTACGCTATTATCTTCAACAACCAATACATCAAGGCCATTTGGCAAGGTGCGTAAAAACATGTTTTCGGGCAGTTTATTCTGGGCTTGGGTAAAACTTGCTACAAGCCAAAAACAAATTATAAAATAAAGTCTTTTAGTCATAAAGGTTAATTATATACTCGCTAAATATATACAAAAACCAAATATAAAATAATGCTAGTATTTAAAAAGATGTTGAGCGTTTAGGGGTATACTATGTTGCCTTCATTTTATTGCCTTTAGCATCATGGGTTAGCTCGGCAAGGCTCAATTCTTCCAATCAGAAGCAAGTTACATTGCTAACACCTGCTTGTACAATTCCCAATAATCGGCCGCCATTTTTTCTTTTGAAAATTGAGCCTTGGCCCATTGATGGCAATCTATCCGTTTAATGGTAGAGAGCTGCCCTACTGCATCAACAGCCTCATCAACAGTATTTACTAAAAACCCTGTTTGTTTATGCTTTATTAATTCGGCCATGGAACCTTTGTTGAATGCAATTACAGGAGTACCGCATAACATGGCCTCGGCAACACTCATCCCGAAAGGCTCGTTAAAATTAATAGGATGTAAAAGTGCTACTGCCTTGCCTAAAAGTTCTTTGCGTTTCTCTGGCCCGGCATGGCCAATAAATTGAATATCATCGGTTAGGTAAGGTTCAACCTTTTCTTTAAAGTAGTGTTCATCCTGAATGATACCTGCTATTAATAAACAGCGTTTGCTTTTGCGGGCAATTTCTACAGCTTCGGCCGTCCCTTTATCGTGATGAATTCGGCCGAAGTATAACAGGTAATCATCGGGCAAATCATTAAAACAAAAATCTTTTACATCAAGGCCATTATATACTGTAGCTAAATAATTTAAGTCGGCACTTCTATCTGCATTGCTTATTGATACATAATGAGTGCTATTGTTATATTTTTCATAAACAGGTATAATTCTCGACGATGAAAATCCATGTATAGTAGTTATTATAGGGGTTTTAATCAGACGAGAATAGCTAAGGGGCAAAAAATCGAAATTGTTATGAATAATATCAAACGCCCCGGCTTTTTCCATCAGGTTGCTGATATGCAGGCACTCCAGTACTTTAGCATCCTGACTTTTGTCTTCCTCATAACCTGTTGCACATATAAAGTCAAGCTGCCCAGCTGTTATTGAATCGCCGGTGGCAAAAAGAGTAACATCGCCCCCCAGCGCGATGATACCCTCAGCAATGTTTGACGCTATTTGTTCCCACGGCCCGTAATGCCTGGGCGGTGTGCGCCAGGCAACAGGCGCTAATACAGCTATCTTCATACTTAGCAGATCTCTGCAGTTTGTTTAAACTTATGGTATTCGTACTCCAGCTCAAAGGCTTTTAATACGGTGAGATGTGATATTAAATAGGCCAGCGTACTTTCGGCACCTTGGTTTCGGTTTATGCCGGTTGGTAATATACCATCGCAGCAACCCTTGGTTTCATGGTCGTATAACGGCACACGCAGCGTATTCTCGCCCAGAAACCAGGTATAACATACAAACATTTTTTCTATATAATCGGGCTTATGCCATAACTGATAGGCCTGAAAATTCATCAATACCATAGCCATCGTCTCAATTGCCTGCTGATCGTAGATTGGAAATTCGCCACCTTTATGATACCAACCCTCATTGCCAACCGGACTAAGATAGCCGTTTGCCAGGGTTAGTTTATCCAAAAAGTTCATTGACTCTAATGCTATAGCTTTTACTTCTTCGTCACTGGTTATTTCGCAGGAATGCATTAATGCTAATGGCAGTATAGCATTATCGTAAGTCATTTTATCCTCAAACCAATGCCAATCGGCATCGTTATGTTGTTGATAAGCAACTACCAGTGGTTTGGTAAGTTTAACTAATTCCCTTTGCAAACCTTCGTCAGACGGAACTACTTTTAAATAAAGTGCTATTCCAATTATGGTATTGGCAATGCCCCTTAAATGATGTAGCTTTTCAAATTGTGGTACCGCTTTATGAAATATCTCCAATGCAAACTCACGATAGGAATTATTTGCCGCGCAATTAATCAGGTATCCTAACGACCATATGGTACGGCCAAATGAATCTTCCGAACCAACTTCGTCCAGATACTGGCGGCTAAAGCTTAAAAAGTTACGGAAGTTACCATCCTCTGTTTGCATGTAATGAATATAGCTTAGATATATAGGCAGCAAATCCAAAGCATCCTGACTTTTATTGCGCTGGTAGGCCATTAATGCCATAATCAACGCCCTTGCATTATCATCAAGGCAATAGCCTTCCTTTAAATTAGGAATCCCATATTTAGCATGCTGCACTATCCCTGTATCATCGGTTAATCTTAAAACATGGGTTAAGCTAAATTTAGGAAGTATTTCGGGGTCAACAATACTACTTTGCAGTATCCGGTCGCGGTAATCATGATTTTGGGCAGCTTCCTGAGCTATTTTAATAAACTCGGCACCTGTTTTAGGCCACCGCAAATGCAGCCCGTAATTGTAGGCGTTTTCTTTGATTTCGCTCATAGCTTCATCACTACCCAACAATTCATTTACAATAACCGCGAGTTGATCAGCATCTCTGAAATCAAATAATTTCCCCCTGTTATCAGCCAGTAACTCCGTAGCGTGCCAGTACGGGGTTGATACAATTGCAGCACCCGCGCCAATAGCGTATGATAACGTTCCGCTAGTAATTTGGGCTTCGTTAAGGTAGGGCGTAATGTAAATATCAACTGCAGTTAAATATTCATACAGTTCTTCTTCCGATACAAATTTATTAATGAAAGTGATATGCTTGCTTACATTAAGCTGGGATGCCAAACGTTTAAGATGATCGCGATACTCCTCTCCGTTGTTTTTTAATACGCCCGGATGCGTGTTCCCTAAAATTACATACATCACATCCGGATGTTTTTCTGCAATTTTAGGCAGGGCTTTAATTACGGTTTCCAAACCCTTGTTCCTGCTAATCAGCCCAAAGGTGAATAACACTCTTTTGTTTCTGAATGCAGAGAGTTTTTTTATCGGGTTATCTTCTGATGGCTCCAGATCGGGCACCCCATGTTCAATAATGAGTATTTTAGCCGGATCAATTTCATAAATGGTTGTTAAAAACTCCACTGCCCGTTGGCTCATCACAATTATTTTGGCAGATTGCTCGGCTATTTCGCGCAGTATTATTTTTTGAACAAAACTGGGTTCTTTTAGTATGGTATGTAATATGGTAATTAAAGGTTTTTGCAAACGGTTTATTAAGGGTAGTATATAGATGCCACTTTCGCCCCCATATATGCCAAACTCATGCTCTAATATGCAAACATCAGCGTTACTGGTATTAAGGTAGTTGGCCGCGCGTATATAATCTTTTTGGTGATTTTGACGGATAATAAATTGCACCTCTTCCGGGTATTTATATTCCTTAAAATCTTCCGAATCATTTATAGCTACCACAAAACCACTTTGTGTTGCTGATTTTTTTCCTGTAAAATTGGCATTAACGGCAGCTACTAAGTTATTGTTAAAGGTAGCTATCCCGCACTCGCGCGGTGGATAGGTAGATATATAAGCAATACGCATATAATAAATTATATATTGTTAATTATAAAAACGATGTATTCCCTTAACACTATTGGCAGGTTATTGTTTTGTTGCCGATGTTAAAATGTGCCTCATAAGCTTGATAAGCGATTTATTGATCTATTTTGATCTGCATTAAGGCATGCAAGTAAGGCTGATATAAGTGGCAGACCAACCGATTGATAAATATGAACTAAGTAATAGTTGGTTTTGAATAATGATCCAATGATTCAATAATTACTGAACATGCGCTCCTTATTTCGTCGTCCGTAATAATTAGTGGCGGAGCAATACGCATGGAATTGCTGCAATGTAAAAACCAATCGGTAATAACGCCATGTTCAATACAACGGTCAATTACCTTTTTATTAAACTCAAAGCTTTCCAGTTCAATAGTCAGGATCAGCCCCTTGCCCCTAATATCAATTATAGCCGGATGGATCAATAATTGCCTGAACAATTTTTCTTTAGCTTCCACGTCGTCAATTAGCTTTTCATCCAGTAAAACCTCCAGTGCTGCCAATCCGGCTGCACAACTTACCGGGTGTCCGCCAAAAGTTGTAATATGACCAAGTATGGGATTTTCTTTAAAGGTATCCATAATATCTGCCGAAGCTATAAATGCTCCCAAAGGCATGCCGCCGCCCAAAGCTTTAGCCATTACTAAAATATCGGGTATAATGCCAAAGTGATCAAATGCGAATAATTTACCTGTACGCCCCATAGCTACCTGTATTTCGTCGAGTATCAATAAGGTGCCAGTTTGTGTACACCGTTGCCTTAATGCCTGTAGGTATGCTACATCAGGTACGCGTATACCAGCTTCGCCCTGTATAGTTTCAACTATAACACAAGCGGTTTGGTTGGTAATCTGTTCAAGATCGTCAACATTGTTGAAGTTAATAAACTTAATGCCGGGTAATAATGGGCGGTAAGCCTGTTTATATTCCTCATTACCCATTATACTTAAAGCACCCTGTGTACTGCCATGATAAGAATTATAAAAAGCGATGATTTGGCTGCGGCCGGTATAGCGTTTAGCCAATTTTAACGCCCCTTCAATAGCTTCGGTACCTGAGTTTACAAAGTATACGGATTGTAATTGTTGAGGCAGCAGGGCTGCTAACTTTTGTGCTAATTTAACTTGAGGGGCCTGTACGTATTCTCCATACACCATTAGGTGCATATATTTTTCAGCCTGCAGCTTAACAGCTTCAACAACACGCGGATGCGAATGCCCAATATTACTCACCCCAATACCTGATATCAGATCCAGGTAAGCCTTGCCTTCAGGGTTATAAAGATAAACGCCTTGCGCTCTTTCAAATTCCAGCAAAAGCGGAAAATGTGTAGTTTGTGCATTATGGTTCAAAAATAGCTGCCTAAGGGTTATCATATTGCAAAAATAACAAAGGCTCTCAACTATTGCTGAGAGCCTTCGCTTTTGACATAATTTTATTTTTAATCACCGGCTTCATTTTTCATTTCACTGCGGTGTTTAATTGCCTCATCAATAAATAATTTTTCACTCTTATAAATCTGACTAACCTTTTCTGGTGGTAATATTTTTAAAAACTCATTTTTATAATGCAGCTTAGTGTCTAATATTTTCTGATCTAAAAGAGATTCTTTATCCAACTGATCAATTCCATTAGTAGCCGAAGTTGAATTATTTTTTCGTTTTTGTATTTGTAACCCTATTAATTCGGTTTGATACTGATTATAAAGTGGCCAAAATTTATCAGACTGTGCGGAGTTGAGATCTAATTGCCTGGTAATAAATGCAACCTTTATATCCTTAACCCGTTTTATTCTGTCTGCCAGCCTTCCCTCCTTTTGTACCTGTCTGTTTTTTTCTAGTTGTTGGTTAGGTCGTTCTTGCCTAGGTATTTCGAGGACATGCATACGCTGGCTCTGACCAAAAGCTGGCAGGGTTAAAAAGTATATGCTTATCAATAAAATATGTCTCATCTATGTACCTTTTCTATTATTACTAATAGTTAATTAATTTGTTTTATTCTGATCGGCCTCATCTGATAGCAACGAATTTAAGCTATTGGGATCAACATTTTCCATAATTGCTGGAGTATCACCATTGATTTGTAAATAAATTTCGATATCCTTATCTGAAACTTTTGACAAGGCTTTATGTATATCAGACCGTTTATGTATTGCAGTATCATTAAATTCGCTTATCATAACTGCAGTACCAACAACTAATGCAAAACATGCCGCTGAAGCATATTTAAACGATTTAGAAATCCAAAGTTTCCTGATCATCCCACGTTCTTGTTGTATTGATCTAACTGGAGTATTTATTGTGCTTTGTAATATCTTATGCTCTAGTTCATCAAAATAATTTGCAGGAACGGTAAAGCCTTGTTCGGTATTTAAAGCTTCGTCAATAGCGATCCGGCTTTCAATATTTTTAGTTAATTCATCAAAATAATTTGCAGGAACAGTAAAGCCTGATTCCGCATTTAAAGCTTCTTCAATGGCGATGCGGCTTTCAATATTTTTAGTTAATTCATCAAAATAATTTGCAGGAACTGCAAAGCCTTGTTCGGCATTTAAAACTTCGTCAATAGCGATGCGGCTTTCAATATTTTTAGTTAATTCATCAAAATAATTTGCAAGAACGATAAAGCCATTATTTGGATGGGCATACTTTAGTTGTTCTAAACGAATATTTTCCATAATAAGTTCCTCCTTTTCCTGGAAATAGTTATCGGGCACGGTAAACGCATTGCCACGGTTTACCCGTTTAAGCGCCTCATAGCTATCCAACCATTCCATATTTTCCAATTCGTTATTCATTACTTACTATAGATGTATTTTTTAGCAAAAGGTTTAATTTGCTTTTAATCTTCTGCCAATAAAAACGCTTCAATTTTTTTAACAGCTAAATGAAAAGAAGATTTTAAGGCTCCAACACTTGTACCAAGCACCTCAGATATTTCTTCATATTTCATTTCATCATAGTATTTCATATTAAATACTAATTTTTGCTTTTCAGGGAGCGTTAATAATGCTTTTTGTAACTTCATCTGTGCCTTATCGCCATCAAAATAACTCGAATCGGCTAACGATTCAGATAGTTCATGGGCAACATCATCAAGCGAAATATTGTTCTTTAACTTTTTGCGGTTAATAAATGTGATGCATTCGTTGGTAGCTATCCTATACATCCAAGTATATAACTGGGCATCGCTTCTAAACCCCGGAAGGCTTTTCCATATCTTTATAAAAACATCCTGCGATAAATCATCAGCATCATCATGATCAATAACCATACGGCGTATATGCCAGTATATTTTTTGCTGATATTTTTTCAGCAACAGGTTAAATGCCTGGTTCCTGGTTTTTTCGTCCTGAAACTTTTCCAGGATCTCTGCATCTTCAACCTGATTAGACATTGTATAAATATAAATTTAGGTGTAAACAGTTACAACATTGCTACGTTAAATAACAAACTTAGATAAAATTTTGTCTATAAAAATAGCATTAGTAAAATTTATTCACATCTAATTAGCTTAAAAAATCAATGTTCTACAACCGGATCAGTCACTTCCTAATCCAATCCAGTTGTAGAGCAAAGTGTTTTATTTTTTTCGTTTGATTACCCTATTTACGGCATCTATTATATCTTCTGCTTCCAAACCGTATTTTTTCATCAATTGGTCTGGTGTACCACTTTCGCCAAAACTATCGTTAACGGCAACATACTCTTGTGGGGTTGGGTTATTTACTGCTAATACTTGTGCAATACTATCGCCCAAGCCACCTAAACGGTTATGTTCTTCGCAACTGACTGCGCAACCTGTTTTTGCAACTGATTTTAGGACAGCTTCAACATCTAAAGGTTTAATGGTATGTATATTTATTATTTCGGCATCAATGCCCATTTCGGCTAGTTTTTCGCCTGCCTGTATCGCTTTCCAAACTATATGGCCCGTAGCAAAAATACTAACATCTTTACCTTCGTTTACCATCCATGCTTTGCCAATTATAAATTCCTGGTCATCATCTGTAAAAATTGGGACTACCGGGCGGCCAAAGCGTAAGTATACGGGGCCATGGTGTTTAGCTATAGCAATTGTTGCCGCTTTGGTTTGGTTGTAATCGCAGGGGTTAATTACGGTCATTCCCGGCAACATTTTCATCATACCAATATCTTCCAGTATTTGGTGTGTCGCACCATCTTCGCCCAAAGTTAAGCCGGCATGGGAAGCGCATATTTTTACGTTTTTATCAGAATATGCTATTGATTGACGGATCTGGTCATAAACCCTGCCTGTTGAAAAGTTAGCAAATGTTCCGGTAAATGGTATTTTACCTCCTATAGTCATACCTGCGGCTATGCACATCATATTAGCCTCTGCAATGCCAATCTGGAAAAAGCGTTCAGGGAATTCTTTAATAAAGTCGTTCATTTTTAATGAACCAATTAAATCGGCACAAAGGGCAACAACTTCATGGTTTTGTTTGCCTGCCTCAAGCAAGCCCGCACCAAAGCCCGAGCGTGTATCTTTTTTATCTGTATATGTGTATTTTTTCATCAACGTATCTCGTGGCGCGTATAGTGTACAACAGCCTTCTTACAGCCATATTCCCATACGCATATCTTAAAATCTTAATTAATAATCTCCTAAACTTTCTTCTAATTGAGCTAATGCCAATTCCAGTTGCTCGTCATTAGGAGCTACCCCATGCCATTTATGGCTTCCCATCATAAAATCAACACCGGCACCCATTTCTGTATACATTAAAATAACAATTGGCTTACCCTTACCGGTGCGGCTTTTGGCATTCTCTAATACATTAACCACATCTTCCATATCATTGCCTTTCATTTCAAGCACATCCCAACCAAAGGCTTCCCATTTAGCTTTCAGGTTGCCTAATGAAAGTACCAATTTTGTTGGACCGTCAATTTGCTGACCATTAACATCGATGGTGGCTATCAGGTTATCAACTTTATTATGCGGTGCAAACATGGCGGCTTCCCAAATTTGCCCTTCCTGCAATTCCCCATCACCATGTAAACAAAATACTAACGACTTATCGCCGTTTAATTTTTTGGTTAATGAGGCTCCTATTGCTACTGACATACCCTGGCCCAATGACCCTGACGCGATGCGAACGCCCGGTAAACCCTCGTGTGTGGTTGGATGACCCTGAACACGCGAGTTTAGTTTACGGAAGGTAGCTAATTCACTTGGTTCAAAGTATCCTGATCGTGCTAACACACTGTAAAACACAGGGGATATGTGCCCGTTTGATAAAAAGAAAAGATCTTCGCCAATGCCATCTGCTTTAAATGCCGGATCGTGCTTTAATATTTTAAAATATAAGGCTACCAGGAAGTCAGTACAGCCTAGTGAACCACCCGGATGGCCCGATTGGCAACCGTGTACCATGCGAACTATGTCTCGGCGAACCTGCGATGCGGTACGTTGTAAATTTTGTATTTCTGTATTCATTTAAAAAAATTTGGTACTAAAATAGTTTTTTTATTATTCAAATTGTAATCGGTTGCGTAATAAGCATTCTTATTAAATGTCAAATAAACAATTAATTTATTTATGAAACAAATTTATGTATCTACGCTTTTATAATAAAATCAAAAATATGTGGTGGATATATGCTTTATTATCAGCCTTTTTTGCCGCGCTTACTGCAATATTTGCCAAAATGGGAATCAAAAATATGGATTCCGACTTAGCCACGGCCATCAGGACGGTTATTATTTTAATGCTTGCCTGGGGAATAGTATTGTTTAAAGGCAATGCTGGCTCCTTATCAGGCCTATCTAAACAAAACTGGATCTTTTTAATCCTTTCGGGATTTGCAACCGGGGCATCATGGATTTTTTATTTTAAAGCATTGCAATTAGGCGAAGTATCCCAGGTTGCCCCGGTAGATAAACTGAGCGTAGCATTGGCTATATTACTATCCGTAATATTTTTAGGTGAGCCCGTTACATGGAAATCAGCAATAGGCGCGCTTATGATTATTGGCGGTACAATGGTGTTGATACTGTGATTGTGGTTATTGAGTTTAGACTACCATGTTAAACAAAATAGTATACCTGACCTGATAACGAATAACTCAATAACCTATAATTAACTAACTCAACAAATCCAATATTTGTTGAGATGAGTTTTTAGTATCGACCTTTTTAATAATGTTTTTAATTATGCCATCAGGCCCAATTAAAAATGTAGTGCGTGCTGTACCCATATATGTTTTACCATACATGCTTTTTTCGACCCATACGCCATAGGCCTCCACTATACTTTTTTCATCATCGGCAATTAAGTTGAAGGGAAGGCTGTATTTGCTCTCAAATTTCTTATGAGATTTTTCATCGTCAGTACTAACGCCAATAACTTCAAAGCCTTGTTGAGTTAACGCCTGATAGTTATCACGGAAACTACAGGCTTCGGCAGTGCAACCTGGGGTATCATCTTTTGGATAGAAGTACAGAATTAGGTTCTTTCCTTTAAAACCTGATAAAGAAATCACTTCCCCATTTTGATTTTTTGCGGTAAAATCCGGGGCTTTGTCGCCCTCATTTAATGTTGCCATGTTTATCGGTAAAAATTAGAGGTAAATTGTGAAAGGTTATTTTTATTGTCAATAACAACTAAGGTAAAAATATGTTTACCAGGCTTAATGCTTTCATCAAAAGTATAACTTAAAACTTTTGTTTTATAATCCCATTCCATTAAAATCCACTTACCATCAATTTTTCCGTTGTATGATTTTATGCCTGATAAATTATCCCCTATTTTCAAAGCTATCTTTTTAAACGCATGCATAGTTTTGCCTTCGGCTATATTTAACGGTTGTATATAAGGGCCAACGGTATCTATTCTGACATAAAAATCACCAAACGAATGGCAAGTAGCGTTTATAAATCCATTGTCATAAACTCCACCTTCTGATACTCCTGCAGTATTTGTAATTACTGCTTTGTTAATTAATGGGCCAATGGTACTATCTGGTTTTATCCATAGCTCATAACTATCATGAATAGGGGTATATTTGTTATGGATATGATAAATCATAGAATAGCCGCCTGGCCTGCGCGGTAATGTGGCATAGGTAAAATTCAGGTTATCGTAAAGATTCCCCGGTTGGATAATCAACTTTACATGGCTGTTGCTGAACTCATTTTTTTGATCATATTTAAATAACGTACCTGTATTTTTCTCAATATCTAATGGTTGGGCAGTTGGTGTTGATTTTACTTTGAATTTCAGAATCGAAGTATTACCGGCTACATCCTTAACCACATACGTTAACTCGTGCACTCCGTTGTCATTAAAATTGATAAAACCACGGTTTACCGATTGCGGATATACTGTTATTTTATTGCCAGGTAATATAAAGCTCTTTTGAATTTCGTGCCCGGTAGCTATAAAAGCAGGATAATCAATATGCGCGTTAATGGCATGTGTTTGATCAAAAGCAAATCTTTCAACAGCGAAAGTATAAACTGATATTCCATCCACTTTTAATTGAATGGAATAAACACCATTACGGTTTGCAGAAGTATTGTTTACATCGTTAGCGGTTATACCAAACCCAATTTCGCCACTAAAATTAATAATAGGGGTATTAATTAGGTGGTAACTACCATTACTGCCTGCTACCCGGTAATAATCTTTTGTCGTTTTTTCGCTAAAAGGGTTCCCGTTGAGGTGATAAACATATATTGCCCCGATAGTTGGTGGTATTTTATCGTTGATAGTTAAACCAAACAATTGCGGGTTAATTGTTTCCTGTGTTATTGCATCACGCAATTCAAAATGGAGATGTGGCCCGGCCGATGCCCCCGCATTACCGCTCCAGGCAAAAACTTCACCTTTACATACCGGGAGTTGGAGCGGCTGTACCGCAATATCAACTTCAAAGCTTTGATGCTGGTATTGATAATCGCGAACTATTTTCGCAAGTCGAGGCGCAAGCTTTTCCAGGTGCCCATATACCGATGTATAGCCATTAGGATGCGTAATGTATACCGCGCTGCCAAAACCACCGAACTGCACCCTAAGCCGGGATACATAACCGTCATATACGGCATGGACTGGGTAACCTGTACGTTGGTTAGTTTTAAAATCAAGGCCGGAATGGAAATGGTTTGAACGCAACTCTCCAAATGTACCTGCGGTGGTTGGGGGTAGGTCAAGCGGATACTGAAAAAAATCTTTAGGGTATTGATGCGTTTGAACAATATCCTGTGCGTTAGCGTTCGAAACAATAATTAATAATAATGCACCAATCAGTTTTTGTAGCGTATTCACTTTATATAAAAATCAAGTAGTTTAATATCCTCTAAATATCCCTCCAGATGATCGCCAATATTTATTTTAGATACGCCCTGCGGTGTACCTGTAAATATCAGGTCGCCTTTTTTTAGAGTAATGTAAACAGATACAAAAGAGATAATTTGTTCAAAGGAAAAAAGAAGGTCTTTAGTATTACCCTCCTGGCGTGTTGAGTTATTAATATCCAGCTTAAAGTTTAAATTATATAGATCGGCAAACTGAGCTTTGGGCACAAAATTGCTTACCGGCGCCGAATTATCAAACGACTTTGACAGTTCCCACGGGAGGCCTTTTTCTTTATGCCGGTTTTGTATATCACGGGCTGTAAAATCAATACCCAGGGCAATTTCTTCAAAATAAGTGGAGGCAAATTTTGCGTTAATATTTTTACCCTCTTTACTCACTTTCAATACAATCTCAATTTCATGCTGTATATTATCAGAAAATTCGGGGTGGTAAAAGGGCTTATTGTCTTTTAAAAGAGCGGTATCCGGTTTCATAAATATAACCGGGGTAACAGGGATAGGATTGTTTAGTTCCTTAGTGTGTTCTGCGTAGTTACGGCCTATGGCAATTATTTTCATCAACTAAAATTATGAAGCCAAAGCTAAAAATAATAGCCCTGCTCTGTTATAGAACAAGGCTTTATTAAAAAAGTTTAATTAAAGTATAGATATACGCTTAATAACAGATTCTGTACCAACCACCATCCGTAAAAAATAAAAACCACTGGTTAATTTATTATTAAGGTTAAATGTGAATTTTTGCTCGCCGGAATCAACCCTTTGCGAGAATAGGGTAATAACTTCATTACCTAACACATCCATCACTTTAATACTTACATTAGTGTTTTTTGAAACATAATACCGCAGATTTATCTGATCAGTAATTGGGTTGGGATAAACCTGTACATTACTTAATATTTTATATGTTTCAAACTTATTTGGGATACTCCTGTTGTCACTTTTATTTGCATAGATGGTAATGTTGGCCTTAAGTGGTGGTAACGGTATGTGGATACCATTTTTAATGTACGATTTATCACTCTTATTAGAGTACACTTTAACTAACTTCGTAGTGTCTGATTTGGTAAGTGATTGATCTTTGGCCCGGACATAGTTAGTGAGGGATGCTAACGCAATCAATAAAATAAATGAATGTGTATAGTAAAGTTTCCTCATAAAGTTATATTTGCAAAAGTATAAATAAAGTTGTTGACATTTTAAGATATTATAGCTAAAAAATATTAGTTTAACATTATTTAACATACTTGTACGTTAGGATCATAGCAATGTACCTGTGAATATGCATTTTAAACAAAATTAGTTGGTCGATAAAATTTACGCTTTTTAATTAATGTCAAGACATCACAATTTCAGTAAACTCTCTACGGCTGGCCTATTAATTAGTTTGGGTATAATTTATGGCGATATTGGCACATCACCTTTGTATGTATTTACCGCCATTGTTGGTAAACAAGTAATTTCTACAGATCTAATTTTAGGGGGTATATCCTGCATATTTTGGACACTTACGTTACAAACAACCTTAAAATATGTAATCATAACGTTACAGGCTGATAACAAAGGCGAAGGAGGTATATTTTCATTGTTCTCCTTGGTTCGCCGAAGAGCCAAATGGCTCATAATACCCGCTGTAGTGGGAGGCTGCGCGCTCTTGGCCGACGGAATAATTACGCCTCCCATCACGGTCTCATCGGCCATAGAGGGTTTAGACATACTTTACCCCGGTTTACCAACCATTTATATTGTTATAACTATTATAACTGGATTATTTCTTATCCAAAAATTTGGAACGTCGTTAGTTGGTAAGGGGTTTGGGCCTATCATGTTCATTTGGTTCACCATGATGGGCGTTTTAGGCTTGGCTTATATCATTCAAATGCCGACGATACTTAAAGCATTGAACCCGTACTATGCATTTGCTTTATTGGCCAATAACCATAACGCCTTTATTATATTGGGGGCGGTTTTTTTATGTACCACCGGTGCAGAAGCTCTATATTCAGACCTGGGCCATTGCGGCCGACCAAATATAAGGATCAGTTGGATCTATGTTAAAACCAGTTTAGTGCTCAATTATCTTGGTCAAGGGGTTTGGTTAATTTATCATAATGGGCAGCAATTAGGTAATTTGAACCCCTTTTATCAAATAATGCCACAATGGTTCTTAATATATGGCATAGCTATCGCTACCGTAGCCGCGGTTATTGCCAGCCAAGCATTGATATCGGGATCATTTACGTTAATTGCCGAGGCCGTGAGGTTAAACCTTTGGCCCAAATTACGGATCATATACCCTACTGATGCCCGGGGCCAGTTGTATGTTCCAAGTGTTAACTGGTTGCTTTGGGGCGGGTGTTTACTTGTTGTAATGATATTCCGACGGTCTGAGAATATGGAAGCTGCGTATGGACTAAGCATAACCATTGCCATGTTAATGACCACCATATTGGTGTCGAAATTTTTAAAAGCTAAAAATGTTCCTAATTATATAGTCTGGCTATTTCTGGCTATATATATATCTATTGAAGGAGCCTTTTTAATGAGCAATATGTTCAAATTTATACATGGCGGCTGGTTCACATTAACCATTGGCACGCTCCTATTCTCAATAATGTGGGCGTGGCATACTGCGCGTAAGATCAGGAACAGATACGTAAAATTTATTGAGATAAGTGATTACTTTACAATTATTAAAGAATTAAGTGAAGATGAATCGGTTCCTAAATATGCCTCGCAATTAGTATACTTAACAAGCGCTAATTTTAAATCAGAAATTGAATCGAAGATCATTTATTCAATGATACAAAAACAACCTAAGCGTGCTGATGTTTATTGGTTGGTGCATGTAAATGTAATGGATGAACCACATACACGTGAATATGAGGTTAATGTATTGGTACCTAACAAACTGATACGTGTAGATTTTAAATTAGGGTTTAGGGTTGATCAAGGGGTTAATTTACTATTTAGGAAAGTTGTTGAAGATCTCGTTAAGAATGGGGAAATAGATATCACCAGCCAATATAGATCGTTAAACAAACACAAGATCGTGGGGGATTTTCGTTTTATTGTGCTTGAAAAAATACTATCCAGTTCACATAACCTTTCATTTTATGAAAAATTTATAATGAACTATTATTTCCTGTTAAAAAAAGGAAGTTTATCCGAAAAGCGCAGTTTTGGCCTTGATCTTAGTTTTGTTACCGTGGAGAAAGTACCTTTGATGCTTGCTGAACCGGATACAGTTCAACTGCGAAGGATCATAAGGTAGGTTGATATGAGATATATGAAATTTAAGTACTTATTGTTCGCAATGCTTTTGTCCTCTTTTGGGGTTGAAGCGCAAAATTTGGATATTGATATTTTAAAACAAATCAACTCACCCGTTCAACCCGGCGATAATAGTATGCGATTTGTGAGCAATAGTTTAAATGTTGTTTTTGCAGGAGTGCCTTTAGGGATGTTAGCTACAGGCATAGCTAAGCACGATCATGAATTGATACTCAAGGCATATGAAACAGGTGGTGCCATAGTTATTGCCGAAGGGATAACCTTTAGTTTAAAACACCTCAGCCACCGCGAACGTCCTTATATAGCGCACCCCGAGTTATTTACAGGTAAAAGCAGCGAAACTGATTATTCGTTCCCATCGGGGCATACTTCTATTGCCTTTGCTACAGCAACTTCGGTAAGTTTAGCCTTCCCAAAATGGTATGTTATAATTCCATCCTTTACATATGCCTCATTGGTTGGCTATTCACGCATGTACCTTGGTGTGCATTATCCAAGTGACGTATTTGGAGGTGCAATTATTGGTGCCGGTTCTTCTATCCTGACTTGGAAATTAAATAAATTACTTAATAAAAAAGTGGCAGTTGTAAAACCCGCAAACTAATAACAGCCTATTTATACTTTATTTTATAAATTAATATAATTAACGCAAATACAAAGGTAATCGCGTTTGCAGTTGCCACCGGAAAATCGTGGTTTAACGTTCCATATATCAGCCAAAATAAGGTACCTAATGCAAAAATACTATACATCGTTAACGATATACCCGAGGTATCTTTTGTTTTGATGGTTTTAATGGCTTGGGGTAAAAACGACACCGTTGTACAAAAAGCCGCCATATAACCTATAAGAGTACTATAATTCATATATATTTTATTGTTTAGCCTTTAAACCGTCGGCTTCTTTTGCAAGGATGCTATTTTTATACCCATAGGTAAAATAAATTATCAGCCCTACTACCAACCATGCTAAAAAACGAATCCAATTTTTGTATCCTAAATCTGTCATCAAATATAAACAGCTTAATAAACCCAATACGGGTATTAATGATAATTTTTTATTAAATGATAATACCGTTAATGCCGTTGCAAGAATAAAGAATAAAAAAACCGGGAGTTTTTCTTTGTAAAGTTCCCAACCAATAGTGTAATCAGCTAATGCTATAATTTGATGGTAAAAAGTAGCAACCCCTATTATAAACAGAACCGGTACAATATATTGCGAGTTAATGTATGGCAAATGGAACCGCCCCTTTATAGCTTCTTCTCTGGGTAACATCAAAACGCCTCCGCATACCAATACAAATGCAAAGAGAGTGCCTATGCTACATAAGTCTGTCACTTCGGTCAAGTTTAAAAATAGCGCAGGTACAGCAACAACAAAACCAGTAACTATAGTTGCAAATGATGGAGTATGGTATTTAGGATGGATGCGCGAAAACGCTTTTGGTAATAAACCATCTCGGCTCATGCTCATCCATATACGTGGCTGCCCTAACTGGAAGATAAGCAATACGCTGGCTGTAGCTATAACCGCGCTCATTGATATGGCATAACTTATGTTTTTTAACCCTATCCTTATAAACACAAAAGCCAACGGATCATCAACTTGTAATTCTTTATAATTTACCATCCCTGTTAAAACCAGGGCTATAAGTATATATAATATAGTACAAATAATTAACGAATAAATCATGCCGCGTGGTAGGTCGCGCTGAGGATTTTTACATTCTTCGGCGGTTGTTGATATCGCATCAAAGCCAATATATGCAAAGAACACGCCCGAAACACCCTTCATAACACCAGTAAACCCATTAGGTAAAAAAGGATGCCAGTTGGCTGGTACAATATAAAAGGAACCCATTACGATAACAAATAAAACAACTGCTATTTTTAATACAACCATGGCATTGGTAGCTTTTTTAGTTTCGCGAATACCGATGTATACCAGATAAGTTATCACAAAAACGATTGCTAAGGCAGGTATATTGACAATAAATTTAAAATCGCCAATGCCGGGTGCGATATCCCATGCCAGTGCCTGTGATTTTATTAGGTTGGTTATTGCGGGCGCATGGTTGTGAATGGCATTGTGGGCCCTGTATGCCGAAAAATAATCCATCGTGAGGTATACCGGCATATGGATATGGAAACCTTCTAACAAATTGATAAAATAACCACTCCAAGAAATGGCTACTGCTATATTACCAATAGCATATTCCATTAATAAATCCCAACCGATTATCCAGGCTACCAATTCTCCAAAAGATGCATACGCGTAGGTATATGCACTGCCCGAAACCGGGATGCGTGATGCAAATTCGGCATAACATAAGGCAGAGAACCCACAAGTGATGGCCGTTATTACAAATAAAATTGACACACCCGGCCCGCCATTAAATGCAGCCTCGCCGATGGTAGAGAATATGCCTGCGCCAACAACCGCGGCTATTCCCATCAAAGTAAGGTCCCTTACATTTAATTCTTTCTTTAGCTGCGATCCTGATCCCGGATGATCGGCGTCACTAAAACCACTTGCAACATCAGCTAATATTCGCTCAACTGACTTTTTTCGGAAAATATTTGTAGCCATTCCATATAAATTTTAGCTAAAATCAAACATAACAATTTTTTTTGCATTGAATAAGTAAGCATTACTATTTAACTTGCGCCATGAAATCCAGCATTATTGCCACATTAAAACAAATCAAATTCCTAATTATTCCCTACCTGGTAATTTTAACCGCCTGCGTTATAATTGAGTTATTATGTAGCCGCGAAAGTATTTACTTTACTGTAAATGGCTGGCATTTTGCCGCTGGCGATGTTTTTTTTGAATATTATACCAATATGGGTGGCGGCGCAACTCTAATAATCCTTTCATTGCTTATAGCTGTATTTAACTATCGTAAAGGCTTTTTAATGGCCAGCAGTTTTTTACTAACGGCTTTAGTTGCCCAATCATTAAAACGAATTTTTGATACGCCCCGTCCGGTTTTATATTTTAAAGATCATTTAAACAAGTTGTATTTAGTTAAAGGTGTTGATATGCTTGATACCTTGAGCTTTCCTTCGGGCCATTCAACATCCGCATTTTCCATCGCAGTTGTTTTGGCATATATAACGCCTAAAAAGCATTGGGGCTTGCTATATTTGGCTCTGGCTATTTTGGTTGGGTACTCCCGAATGTACCTTAGTGAACATTTTTTTGAGGATGTTGTTGGAGGCTCGGTAATTGGCGTATTTGTAACCGCTTTTTGGGTTACCTGGATAGACAATAGGGCATTTATACAATCTCCAAAATGGAACAAGGGTTTAATTAACCTCAAAAAATAATATCAGCCGGAGTAAACTGCACCAAAAAAGCTTAAATTTTTTATCCGAAATTATACTAAACTTATAAAAAACATGTTTAACAACTATTGATTCAAATTAAAAAGCCCCCAATCGCAGGGCTTTTTTGTTGTTCAAATTTTAATATTACTTTTTAAGCGTTAACGTTTGCATGCCATAATCAATAATAGCCGAATATTTCATCAAAATATCGCCACCTAAAACACCTAAAACAGTAGGTTTGTTAAGCTTGCTATAGGCATGGTTAATTGTTGATAAATCTAATACAGCTACTTCAAACTCAGGGATGTGCAAGGCGCCTATCTGCATATCGTGTATAGTTGCTGTAAACGAAGCCATCGTAGTAGTTCCGAGACCGGTGGATAGTTTGTCGGTCTCTAAAAATACGGCATGGTTATTGGCATTTTTTAAAATTTCTTTATCAAAAGCTGTTTTTGAAGCACCGGTATCTAAAACCAGTAAATAAGCCTTGCCATAAATAACCACTTCCACCCAAGGGTGGAAGCCATCATCCTGAAGGTCAATAATTTGTAACGGAACTTCTGTGGTCATAGTCAATAAGCAATACCAGTTACTACCCGAAAAAAATGCGAACGAGTTTTACCTGGTGTAATGGTATATTCTAAAATAAATAATTCTGATAATGTTTAAGGGCTATATAAATTTCGAATCGGTTAAAACCTGATTCATGTTTCTTACAGCGTCAGCACTCTTGTTAAATTCAGCTTGTTCAGCATCACTTAATTTGAAGTTGATGATTTTTTCCCATCCATTTTTACCTAATATAACAGGTACAACTAGCGATATATCTTTTTGGCCGTATTCACCATCTAAAGCTACACCGCACGAGATTAGTTTCTTCTCATCACGTACAATGCTTTCAACCATGGCAGCCGTACCAGCTCCTGGGGCGTACCAAGCGGATGTTCCAATCAACTTGGTTAAAGTTGCTCCGCCAACCATCGTAGCTGCAACAACTTTATCCTGCTGTTCCTTACTTAACAATTGCGTTACCGGGATACTGTTCCATGTAGCATGCGCTATTAAAGGAATCATAGTTGTATCGCCATGGCCGCCAATAACTACAGCATTTAAATCGCCTGGAGAGCAGTTTAGTTCCTGACTCAAATAATATTTAAAACGGGCAGAATCCAAAGCACCACCCATGCCAATGATGCGGTTTTTAGGTAATCCCGATGTTTTTAGTGTTAAATAATTCATGGTATCCATTGGGTTGGATACTACAATTATAATCGTATTAGGAGAGTGTTTCAGTACATTTTCGGTAACACTTTTAACAATACCAGCATTGGTGCCAATCAATTCTTCGCGCGTCATACCAGGTTTGCGGGGTAAACCAGATGTAATAATTACTACCTCAGAACCCGCCGTTGCTGCGTAATCATTGGTACAGCCTATTACTTTTGTATCAAAGCCCAGATAGGATGCTGTTTGCATCATGTCAATCGCTTTACCTTCAGCAAAACCTTCTCTTATATCTAATAAAATCAGTTCTTCGGCTAATTCTCTTCTGGCAATATTATCAGCACAAGTAGCACCTACCGCGCCCGCGCCAATTACAGTTATCTTCATGTGTGTTATAATTTTATATGGTATTATTTATACAGTTCCGAAGGTAACAAAATGTAGTTTAATTTAAAATTGATTTTGAGTTTAGTTATTTGGCTTAATAACTTATTGGTTATTAAGTTTTGACTATCAACTCAAAATGGATAGCCTATAGCCAAATTGAATACCAGGTTATCGCTGCGCCATCCGCCATTGGCAAAATTAATTTTATTAATTACCCAACGCTGCCCTTCGGGCAGCCAGGGTTTACGTATCGGAAAGCCCAGATCTGTGCGGAGTACTAATACACTTACATCAAACCGCAACCCAAACCCGGCGTCGGCCGCCATCTGACTTAAAAATTGTTTGGAGAATGCACCGCCAGGCTGGCCGCCATTTTTGTTCAACAACCAAACATTACCTACATCTACAAACAATGCACCATATACAATGCTGAAAAGTTTGGGCCTGTATTCTATATTTCCTTCTATTTTTATATCGCCAGATTCATCTGGTAAAAAGCCGCTGCCATTGGTTATACTTTGGTCGGGATAGTAGGAGCCGGGGCCTACAGAACGCGCTCTAAATCCGCGTAAGCTATTAGCCCCACCAATAAAAAACTGCTGGCTATAAGGCATTATTGTTGAATTACCATACGGTAAACCTATACCGGCAATCAATCGGGTGGTAACTTTATTGTTAGGGCCTGTTTTATGGTAATACCTAAGCTCACTCTCCATTTTAACATATTGGCTGTAATTTATATTTAGTATTTTTTTAACCCGGCCCGCCAGCGTATCGGCACCGGTTAGCAGTCCTAAAATATTGCCTGAGAGGCCGGTTTTTGCATTAAAATAATAGGTGTTTTGTTTATAATCTTCGGTAGTATTGGTATAGGTATAACTATATGTTGGGCCAAATGTAAGTTGATTGTCAATAACATGTTGTAAAGCGGGGTTATGGGTATGCATTATACTATCAGTATATTGTTTGGTTATACTGGCAGCATTTACATAAGTGATATTCAATATATTCAACTGGTGTTGGATATGAATGTCTTGCCGCCATAAATATCCAAAAGATGTACGGAAAGAATTAAGTGTATAAAGTTTGGTGCGGTTAGTTAAATCGTACTCAAACTCGAGTTTTGTTCTGGGTAAAAAGTCGGTGTTTGTATTTACACGGAAAGGGGTAATAAACCTGGGCCATGTTAAACTGGTTTGCACCCCCGCCTGATAAACATTGTACCCATTATGATTGCCTGATGCCTGTATATCTGCGCTACTTAATAACGACACAGTTAACAGTTCGGCGCCTTTAAACGCGTTTCGGTTACGCCAGCTTAAAGTTACCTGGCTACCTGTATAACTCGCTGATGTTGTACGCCCTAACACCTCAAACCGAAGCGATTTTTTAGGGTAAGGGGTTAGGTAATAAAAAGCGTTAAGCTTTAATGAATCTGTTGATGATATATCAAACCTGTTCTTAACATACTTAAATGGGCCCAGATCAATAAAGCGGCTTAGTGCCTGGTTATGATCGGTACGATTGTAGGCCTCGCCGGGGTGAAGCGCAACCACATTACTGAATACATACGGATGAATGCTGTTTTTGGGGTCAACTACATAATAATCCCGGTAAAGAACGGCAGAATCTAACTTAGCTGAAGTATCCCTGAGTGTATAATTGGGGTATATATAAGTTTTATTTAAAGTATATATATCCCAAGCTTTATCAGGGGTCTCGGGTTTTACAATTACATACTCGTCAACCATATACTTGCCGGCATTGGTACTGTCAACCTGCACCAGTATATCTTCGGGTGCAAAGTAATAAAACCCCAGTTCCTTTAGCCGGGTATCAATCCTCAGGCGTTCGGCTTTAATTTTATCCAGACTGTAATTGTCTCCAGGTCTTAAAAACGATTTAGCGGCTGTTCCGGCTACAGCAGTATCCAAACTGGCCGTATCCTTAGGAAAAATAACATTCCTGATTTTGTATACAGGGCCTGTTTTTGTGTTGTAAATGGCCTTGGCTGTTTTGTTTTTGATCAGGCTATCCGGTGTAACCTGAGCCCAGAAAAAGCCTTCGTTCTGTAATGTATTTTGTAATATGCTAGCATTGTTATCCATGTTAACCGCGCTGAATAGTACAGGCGGCTCACCAAATTTTGTATTTAACCAATGCTTAAAGCCCTTAGTTTTGGTGGTTCGGGTTATATTGTAAATGTATAATTTGGGGCGCAACCCTAAAACAGAAAAATTAGGCTTAGGGCGTAATAGCCCTTCAAGCTCTGTTTTAATAGCTTTGGCTTCTTTTTTCTTAACGTTTTTATCTACAATATTAACTCTGCCGGCAATATATAATTTCTCGTTTTTAGGCAAGTATTTGGTATTGCTGCATGCGCCTATAAATAGCGCGAGTAAAAATAATATAGTTGGTAAGCGCTTAGTCATGGTTTAATTTGAGCTTGAGGGTTCTGATTGTTTTGCTTGTCTTTTTGCTTCTGCTCTTTATCTTCAACTTTCTGTTTTTTGATCATCTCTTTAGCCTCCGGCGATTTTTTTCTGAAAATCTCATTAAACTTATTGTAATCAACAGTTAATGAAAAGCCTAATCCTGTTTCAATAACCTGGCCCTGTACAACAATGTATTCATCTTTACGATATGCCCTCACCATGTAGCGCCCATCAGTACTTAACTTGTATCCTACAGAAATATCACCGGCAATATTATTGGCATTTTGACCGGGCCGCTGGCCTTCAATGTTAAAGTTATTGCCTACACTTACTGTAAGCCTGTCGTTTAAAAAACGTTTAGACAAGCCTACATTTAAATCTGTACGGTTTTGAGCCAAGCCTGATGAATAGTCTGTTCCGGATTGTAAATTAAAGTTCACGTCAACTCCCTGAATGAGGTTACCGGCCAATTGATTAAGCTGATCTGAGAGCAAAGAACTTACGCTTGAGCGTACCTGCCCCTCCAAACCAGTACCGCCTGCCGCGCTTTGCAGTGGGTTGAGGCCAATAAAATGGTTCAATAGCAATACTGCAAACACTTGTTTGTTTAACTCATTAGGATCCTGCCGGAGTTGCTCTAATTTGCCATTTACGGTGGCAAGTACATCCGACGATACATTATAATTTTGATTGGGAGGCAAATCGATGTCAAATGTAATATCGGGTTGTAATAATTGATTTCTGAGTGTTAAATTGATATTGAAAGGAAGTTTTTGCTTGTACATTGTTTTCTCCGTCTCACTGGTTAGTTGATTGTCGACCAAATCAATAGGAGCCGTTTTGGCGATATAGGTAGCTGTTAAATTTAAAGTAGCCATTGTAGGGTCGCCCTCCCAAGTTATGGTACTTCCTTGTTTAAATATAAATTTCCGGTTTAAGGTAGCATACGATAAGTTGTAATAACCCTCGTTTACTGTGTAAGTACCTGTTAAACTGGTTTTTCCACTTGGATCAATACTGCCGTTAAGTTGTGCGTCGCCTTTTAAGTGAACTATATCGCCGTTACGTTCGTCAATAACGATAATAAATTCGGCGTTTTTATCAACCGTAATATTGGCTGAGATATCTAAGCCGGTTATATCCGACTTTTTAAGCGAATCGAGTTTGCCTTTCAGCAACGAATCAACTCTTGGAGCTTTTTTATTTACAAACTCAACTACTCCCTTTCGATCCTGAACCCCGGGATCACTTTGAGGAATAACGATAGTAAATAATGTTTTATCGTTCACCTTTAAATTGGCATCAATAACAGGCTTATTCATATCGCCACGTATGGTTATCTTACTATCCAAATAAAGCTGGCCATAATAAAGTTTATTATCAGCAGCAGTGGAATTGAAAACCCTAAAATTGTTGCTGTTGATGTCAATACCAAATTTATAATCGGTATATGTTTTGGTATACACTGTACCTGTAACAATGGCCTTGTTCCCGGCCGAATCAATCAAAGTAAAATCATTGAATAAGATACCGTCATTGTTAAAAGTTAGGGTCTCATTCGGCATTTTATAATAGGAATTGAGCATGGAGATATTAAATGCCGCCTGGTTAAATTTAACATCTCCACGTATGGCAGGCGCGCTGGTTGGCCCGGTAATTTTAAGCTGACCGTTAATACCACCACTAGCGTTTTTGATATACCCCATGCTAAATCCTTCAATACTTTTCAGGTTTAGGTTGGCAATATTCAAATTCATATCTAAGCTGCTCTTATCAGTATAATAAAAGCCATCCAGGTTGACCTGATTACCTTTACCTGTGATAACTACATTAGTTTGGAAGGCATTAGCTGTTTGGTTATTTACTTTTAAGGCCACATTGCCCACAGTATCGCCTTTAAAGTTAAAGTCGTTAATATTCAGGTTGGATGTAAACTGAGCAGATTTATCTAAGTTGCTCACCATTACATTTCCATTGATAACACCGCCAACCAGTAGCGAGCTTTGGTCGGCCATTTTAGTAAGAGTTTCAATTTTAAAGTTTTTAAAGTCGATACTTAACGGGCTGTTTAACGATTGTGGCGAACTATTGACCGTTAATATCTGGTTGGCATTGCTAATTGAAAAATTTCTGGCTAAAATACCTTTGCTGCCAAATTGTAGAGCGTTATCGGCAGTAACCGCCCATGGTGTATAATCCAGTATTAGGCCTGTGGGGATAAAACTGAATTGATACTCACTGTTTAAAGCCGTAAAAATACCCGACAAACGGTACCGCTCCTTTTGCTTGGTATCTCGTACCTGGGCAGTTATATTTAATTTATTGTTTTGCGCATTGCCTGCAATACTGGTATTAAGCAGGTTGTACGATGATATTTTTACCTGATCGGCAGTTAAGCTATAATTTAGGGCATTGTTATTTGTATTGATCGCCAATTTGAGGTTATTTACCATGTTAGTACCGTATACCATTTTAGGCATGGTACCGTTCACTATCAGCTTACCCGCCTGGCTGTCGAAGTTCCCGCTAAGGTTAATAGGATCTAGCTGTTTCAAACCAGGTACAAATTGTTTGAATATTGGGGTTTTGATGATTCTTGCGCTAAACGTAAACTCCTGCGGCGAATATTTTACTTTGGCACCCCCAGGCGAAGATGTATTGAAGTATTTGTTAATAACGTCTTGGAGAGCGGGGCCTATCTCTGTTAGTTTGTATTTACCCGCCATGCGGGCAGTTAAAACATCCGACTTTAATTTTAAGGTACTACTATCAGCTGTCGCGGTAGCAATTACACTCACTGTATCCAGTTTATAACGCTGACCCTTATCCGTAACCAGCAGGTCGGTAACCAAAATATTGCCGTTTAAATGATCCGGATCAGCCGTGGGTACGTTAGCTACCACCTTGCCATGTAAGCGAATGTCATCCCCGGTAAAATGCAGCCTTTTAAGATCAATGCTGTCCAGCATCATGGTAGCAACTACAGCAGGGTATTTTTTATTCATATCCACCTTGGCATTCAATGCGAAGTCGATATTTGGATCCTTCATCCGGGCAACGGTAGCGATATTTCCTTTGTTTGCCGTTCCGCTAAGCACCAGATTATGATAGACATAACCCTTAACATCAGCTTTAACTATATTGCCGCTGAATTGAGCCACGGCTGTTTTAAGGTCAGTTCCGCTTCCTTTAACCTTCGCGGTGAAAGTTAGCTTACCTACATTTTTTTCTTGTTTGATCAGCTTGCCTGCGTCAAAGTTATCGGCTTTAATATCAGCTGTATAAGCTATATTATTTTTAGCCTTACCCATTTGCACACCGGCAATAGCATCAACGTTGCCATAGCTTGACCGCAGCTTTAAATTAGTATTGAAGTTTTTAATGCTACCCTTAAATGTTCCCCGCAAGTTAATTATCGGTGGTACGCTTATATTGGAAGGAATCATCCCTTTTGGTACAAGCCTGGCAATATCGGCTTGGTTGGTATTAAGGTCATCAATTTTAACATCAAAGTAGGTTTTATTGATATCAGGCAAACCCTTTAATATAGCTGAACCTCTTACATTAGTATGCCCCAAACCCGACGCCGATAAACCTGCTATACGCAGATCGTTTACGCGGCCATCCAATTTTCCGGTAATATTAAAAACGGCGTTAGGCGAACTCTTAAAAGGTTCCATACTTGCCATAGTGGGCATTAAGAGCAATACATCTTTTAAGCCTAATTTACTGCCTATCAGGTTTGCATGAACGCGAAGGTTGCCCATATTGTTACTTAGATCAGCAATAGACCGATACCCTATTTGTATCTTATCCCTGATCAATGTTTGCGGGGTCTCTAAATAAAGATCATTTAAATACGATTGCTTTTCGCCATATAAAAACGTGGTATGGAACTTTTTAACATTCAATCCGCTCTTATCCCTAAAAATAAAGTTGTTTATACGCCCGGTGATATCAGCGGCATTGTATTTAAAGTTCTCCGCATCCAAATTCAGGTTATGGATGTCCATATGCATATAATCAAGCCCTTTGTTCACAGGCTTTTGCGCCTCATTATCAAACTTGACATCATTATGAATAAAGCTAACCTTAGCTAACGCCAACGACCATGGCTGGCCGCTTTGTGGCGCGGCTATCAAAGTGTCTATTTTTTTGATGACCTTAACAATTATCTTTTGCACCGTTTGTGGTTTTGTTAACGAGAGCAAGGTTTTAGTATCATGCAGTTGTATACTGTTGATACTAACATTATGGTTTTTAAGGTCAATTTTATTTACATCAACCAATAGTTTACCCAACGTAACATTGGTTTTCATCTCCTTGCCTTTATAGTCCACATGGATCTTGGACAGATCAATAATGCCTAAATTTAGGTTCAGCGCTATTGGTTTTACAGCCGTGTCTCTTTGTGCCGGGTTAGCTTCTAAAGTGCCGGATGGGGTTTGGATGATCTTGGCATCAAAATTTGACAGGGTGATTTTTGGGATAGTGAATAACATCTTATCCATATCAAAATCTTTAACTCGGGTATCAAAATGTCCTAATAAAAATTTAACGTTATTGCCGCTTATAGCATCATTAAATTTAATATTGATCCTGTCCAGGTTAACTTTATCAAGCGAAAATTTTAATGTTGAAGTAGTATCGGCAGGTTTAACGGGCTTTTTTTGTTCGCCCATTAATGCTTTTAAAATATAGCCGTAGTTATAAACGCTATCAGGGGTACGTGTTACATTGGCAGTGATACCTTGTAGGTCTATAGCGTTAATCTCTACTTTTTTATGCAGTAATTGTATCATGGTGATATTGACCTTCATTTTATCACCAGATAATAAGGTATCGCCTTTTTGATCTGCAAAGTAAACCCCTTCTAAAACTAATAATTTCGGAAACTCCACACTCAGGCGGTCAATCTTTACTTTAGTTTTTATTTTGCTTTGTAAATAATTTACAGCTTTGTTTTTAGCAAAGTTCTGCACAACTGGCAGTTGTATCAAAATAAATACAAGTAGTACCAGGAAGATCACAATGCCAATTATCCATAGGAGTATCTTAAGGCTTATACGTCCGAATCTTTCCAATTTTGTAGTGTTTTTCTATAGATAAATGTTTTTATACTCTTAATAACAAATAGCATGCAATAAATACGTTTAATGCCTTAATTTGAATTGATATAGCTATCTATAAAAAATAAACACGGTATTAGTTAACTTGTTTGGGGTTGATTGAAGCTAAAATTAAATTAACGCTGACCATAGATGAAATAGGTACCTGAGGCTTCAAGACGTTTTAACGCAACTTCCACCCTTTGTTCTTTAAATATGCTTTGCACGATGAGCAAAAGTCAGTTTCTTCATTAAGATGATTGCCTCCTTTCGCATCGCGCATTAAACAGGTTTTGACGATACAATGGGATAAGCCTTGTGTATGGCCAAGTTCGTGAAGAGCTACTTTGTATAATTGGTTCAGCCGATTTAATTTGGAAAGTCTGTAAGCCGATACTACACACGAGTTTCCTGGTTGAAATCCTAAACCCATAACGCCCCAATCGGGTATGTTGCCTTTGTTAGTGCTTATGTCTTTTCCAGTTAAACCGATAATAATTGTATCTGCGCTGCCAAAATTATTCAGATAGTTAATGATAGAATCAGCCCGGTAACGATTCCTTTTGGGATAATAAGCAAAGCGCGGTAATGAAATAGCTTTTTTTAAGATTGTATGGGGATTGATCTCTTTTATGTTGTTGTATACTATCGTTGCAATAGATGGGGGAAAATCCGCAAATGGCTGTACAATAATAACCCTTTTGGCCGAAGGCGAACCACACGAAAATGAAATTATTAGCAATGGTAAGAAAAGGCATGCTAATAACTTTTTTTTCATTTTTAAAACATCAAAGTGGATTTAAATATAATGGTGATATCAGCAAATAACTCCGATAAATATATATCATATTTTTCAACAAGTGTGTTTTGACAGTTGATTTTTGATAGATTTGTTACTCCCATAAAGATATTAGTGTAACAGATTTTTAGTTATTATGCCCGATTTTTCCCACCTACACGTTCATACCCAATTTTCATTGCTTGATGGCGCTGCCGATATATCCAAGCTCTATAAAAAAGCCGCGGCCGATGGCATGAAAGCTTTGGCCATTACCGATCATGGTAACATGTTCGGCGTGTTTAAGTTTGTGGCCGAAGCCGGTAAACATAATGTGAAACCTATAGTTGGCTGTGAGTTTTATGTGGTTGATGACCGCCATAAAAAGCAGTTCACCAAAGAGAAAAAAGATGTACGCCGCCATCAGCTTTTATTAGCAAAAAATGCCGAAGGTTATAAAAACCTGGTCAAACTATGCTCGCTTGGCTATATGGAAGGGTTGTACAGTAAATGGCCCCGAATTGATAAGGAACTGATTCTGAAGTATCATAAAGGGCTCATCGCTACCACCTGCTGTATAGGCGCGTCTGTACCGCAAACCATATTAAAAGGCACTGAAGAAGAGGCCGAAAGCGAATTTAAATGGTGGCTCGACCTTTTTGGCGAGGATTACTATATCGAATTACAACGCCACGAAATTCCTGAGCAAACGACTATTAACAATGTGTTGACCAAATATGCTAAGAAGCATAACGTAAAGGTGATCTGCTCTAATGATTCGCATTACGTAGATCAGCAAGACTCTAATGCCCATGATATTTTACTTTGCGTTAATACTGGAGATATGCAGAGTACGCCTATCGCCACTGATGAGGAGGGTGGTAAAGGGTATCGTTTTGGTTTCCCAAATGATCAGTTCTATTTTAAAACGCAGGCCGAAATGGGCAAGCTGTTCCATGATATTCCTGAATCGTTAGATAATACAAATGAGATAGTTGATAAGGTGGAGGTATTAAAGCTAAAGCGCGATATTATGCTGCCTAATTTCCCTATACCTCCCGAATTTAAGATACATAATGGCCCCGAAAGTGATACCCTGAATCAATGGGAATATTTAAAGCATTTAACTTTTACGGGAGCAAAAGATAGGTACAAAGATATATCACCCGAAACAGAGGAGCGTATTAACTTTGAGTTGTTCACTATTCGTACAATGGGTTTTGCAGGGTACTTTTTAATAGTGGCCGACTTTATACGGCATGGACGGGATATCGGCGTATTTATTGGCCCTGGGCGGGGGTCGGCGGCGGGGTCGGTGGTTGCCTACTGTACCGGGATCACCAATATAGACCCCATGAAGTATAACCTGCTTTTTGAACGTTTCCTAAATCCCGATCGTAAATCAATGCCCGATATTGATACCGACTTTGACGATGAGGGCCGCCAAAAAGTAATTGATTATGTGGTTGATAAATACGGTAAGAACCAGGTTGCGCAGATTATTACCTATGGCTCTATGGCTGCCCGAACCAGCATTCAGGATGTGGGCCGTGTGCTGGATATGCCCTTATCGGAAGTGAACTTACTTAAAAAGATGGTTCCCGAAACTTTGGGGATCACGCTAAAGGACGCGATAGAACAAGTACCCGAACTAAAAGCAATTTTGGCCGGCAATGATCTGCGCGCGCAGGTATTACGTGCTGCGGAGAAGCTGGAAGGTTCCGTTCGTAATACCGGGGTGCATGCGGCAGGAATCATTATCGCGCCTGACGACCTGACCAATATTGTGCCGGTTGCGGTAGCTAAAGATTCTGACCTGTTGGTTACCCAATACGACGGAAGGGTAATTGAAGATGCCGGGGTGATCAAGATGGACTTTTTGGGCCTAAAAACGCTCACCATCATCAAAGGCGCGCTAAAAATGATCAAGCAAAATCATGGTCGCGTTATTGATATTGATTACATCGAGCTTGACGATCAAAAAACCTATGAGCTTTATCAGCGAGGCGATACTAACGGTACTTTCCAGTTTGAAAGTGATGGTATGCAAATGTACCTGCGTGAGTTAAAACCTGACAAGTTTGAAGATTTGATCGCGATGAATGCCTTGTATCGCCCAGGGCCGATAGAATATATACCCAACTTTATTAAGCGTAAACACGGCTACGAACCGATCACCTATGATCTGGATGATATGGAAGAATACCTGGCCGAAACCTATGGTATTACCGTTTACCAGGAGCAGGTGATGCTTTTATCGCAAAAGCTGGCTGGCTTTAGTAAAGGCGACGCCGACGTTTTGCGTAAAGCGATGGGTAAAAAACAAATTGAGGTGCTTAATAAAATGGAGGCGCAATTTATAAGCGGCGCCACGGCAAAGGGCCACGCTAAAGATAAGCTAACCAAAATATGGAACGACTGGAAGGCATTTGCCCAATATGCTTTCAATAAATCGCACTCTACATGTTATGCGTTAGTGGCCTATCAGACAGCCTATCTGAAAGCGCATTACCCAGCCGAATATATGGCCTCGGTTTTAAATAACCAGAACAACATGGAGAAGATCTCCTTTTTTATGGAAGAGTGCCGCCGCATGGGTACGCTGGTTTTAGGCCCGGATGTGAATGAATCGTCGGTGTTGTTTACCGCTACCGGAAACGGTAATATCCGCTTTGGATTAGCCGGAATTAAAGGTGTGGGTGATAAGGCCGTAGAAAGCATTATTGAGGAGCGGGAAAAGAACGGGCCATTTATGTCCATCTATGATTTTGCGCAACGGTCTAACGTGAAGGCAGTTAACCGTAAATCGTATGAAAATATGGTTTATAGCGGCGCTTTTGATAGTTTTAACTTAAGGCGCGCCCAGTTTTTTGCCAAAACCGAAAATGGCATACTAAGCGGAATTGAGCGGTTAACCAAATATGCTAACGACTATCAGAACACGCAAAATAGCTCGCAATCGTCGTTATTTGGTGGCTCGGTAGCATCGTACATACCAGAACCTACTATGCCCGATGCGGAAGAATTTCCGTTAATAGAGAAATTAAAGTACGAAAAGGAAGTTATCGGCATCTATTTAACAGGCCACCCGCTCGATAATTATAAGGTGGAGCTGGAACGTTTCTGTAAACATACCGTATCAGACCTAAAGCTACTCCAACGGATGAAAAACAAGGAAGGCGGCGAAGAAACGGAGTTGGCCTTTAATAACTTACGTAAAACTGGTTCAGAGTTGAGCATTGGCGGGCTGATAGCCAATGTGCAGCATAAAACCACCAAGACAGGTAAGCCATTTGGCACCTTTGTAATAGAAGACTATTTTGACAATTACGAGTTCGCCCTTTTTGGCGACGATTATGTAAAGTTTCGCAACCTGCTGGTAGATGGTTATTTTTTGCATATCAAAGGTAACATCGAAGAAAAGTTCCGCCAGGAAGGCAACTGGGACCTGCGCATTACGGTGATGAGCCTGCTATCCGAAATGCGGGACAAGTTTACCAAATCGTTAACCGTGATATTAAACCTGAACGACCTAAACAGCGAAATGCTCCATAACCTGCAAGAAGCTGTTAGCCAGAACAACCAAAAGTATCCGGTTAAAAACTGCACCCTGCGCTTTAAGGTTAAAGATCAGGATGAAGCAATTTTAGTTGATATGCCCTCAAAAACATTCAAAGTAAACCCAAGTGATGATCTGATAGAAGAGATAAAGGCATTGACTAAGATGGTGCCAGTGTTGGGGTAATTTTTTATTTCGGATTTCGGATGTTCGATTTCGGAATTGATTTTGGATTTCGGATGTGGGATATTCGATTTGGGAATTGATTTTGATTTCGGATGTCGGATTTTTGATTTGGGAATTATTTTGATTTCGGATTTTCGATTTGGGATGTTATTTTATTTTTTATTTAGGATTTTGAATTTTTATGTGCCTTACTTAATGATTTAACTTCTTATTTATATTATATTTTCTATAAATAGTGGGAGTGGTTATAAAAGTTATTAAAATACCTAATACCGCAAAGCCTTCAAATCCGGTTACACATTTAAATTGAGAACCTAAACTCATTAAAAAAACTATGGAAGAGAGGATGGACGATGCAATACCAACAAAAAACATGATTACGGCTATAAGTCCAATAGAAAGAGGGAACTTATTCTTAATTCTTAACGAGGAGAGGCGTGATTGAATTATCGGTGATATAACAATCAATAGAAGAGAGATAAGGATCATGTAAAAGGTTTATTTATCGTTAGTATTAATACCCAATACCTTAATTAGGTAACCCATTAACAATTATGATAGAACATGAATCAAAATATTTTCGATTAGGGATTTCGACTGATTTCGGATGTGGGATGTTCGATTTGGGAATTAATTTCGGATGTGGGATTTTGGATAATTTCGGATTTCGGACGTTCGATTTTGGATTTGGGAATGCGGGGATAATTATATCTTAATTTGAAATAAGTTTGTTTTACAGATAAGATTTTTATGGATAAAATTGAATTGAAAAAGCGAACTAAAAAGTTTGCTGTAGATATTATTAAATTTATTGGTGTTTTACCCTTTAACCCATCACTAAAGATTTTATCAAACCAATTGGTGCGCAGTGCCACTTCGGTTGGAGCTAATTATCGTTCCGCTTCCAGAGGAAAATCCAGTGCCGACTTTATTAATAAGATCATTATTTGCGAAGAAGAAGCTGATGAATCGGTTTATTGGTTGGAATTAATGGAAGAAACCGGATTAGTGTCAAAAGATTTAATTTATTTATTACAAAAAGAAGCCAACGAATTAACAGCAATTTTTACAGCCATAGGTAAAACTGCTAAAGCCAATTTAATTCAAACCAAATCGGCAAAACAATTTTAATCATTAAAGACATTCGAAATAAAAAAAACATCCGAAATAAAAGACATCCGAAATCGAACATCCCACATCCGAAATAAATCGAACATCATAATGTCAGTTTGTCATAAACAATTTGCGGCAAGCTATTTGATTAGTATATATTTGTTATACAAAATTTAAAAATAAAAATCATGGCTTTAGAAATCACTGATGCAAACTTTGAAGAGTTAGTGTTAAAATCAGATAAACCCGTTCTTGTTGACTTTTGGGCTGAGTGGTGTGGCCCGTGCCGCATGGTTGGCCCGGTAGTTGAAGAAATTGCTAAAGAATACGAAGGACAAGCAGTTGTTGGCAAAGTAAACGTAGATAATAACCCAGGCATATCAATGAAATTTGGTATCCGTAACATCCCTGCCTTATTATACTTTAAAAACGGAGAAATAGTTGACAAACAAATTGGCGCTGTTCCAAAATCTGTCTTGGCAGAAAAATTAAAAAAGCAACTGGCATAATATTGCCACAATATATTTAGGCGCTGTAGTTAATTACTACAGCGCTTTTTTTATATATCTTAGTACTACATGCCCAAGCTTAGTAACAATAACGAAGTACAACAATTAGCCAACCTGGAGTTATTGGCCCGCCAGGTTGTTGAGGGTTTTGTTACTGGTTTGCACCAAAGCCCTTTCCATGGTTTCTCAGTAGAGTTTGCCGAGCATAGGTTATACAACAACGGCGAGTCGGTTAAGAACATAGACTGGAAACTGCTTGCGCGCACGGATAAGCTATTTGTTAAACAATACGAAGAAGAAACTAACCTGCGGAGTTACCTGCTGTTAGACACCTCATCATCTATGAACTATCCTGATAAGGGCTTTAGTAAATTGCAGTTTTCTGTTTACGCCATTGCGGCATTAATGCATTTATTTAAAAAGCAGCGGGACGCGTTTGGTTTATGCCTGTTTTCGGATAAGGTGGACTGGCTGAGCCGGGCACGGTCAACCTCGGCACATTTATATTACCTGTTTGCTCAGTTAGAAAAAATGTATAGTCAGCCCAGGGCAAATACCTCAACAGATATTGCAGGTGTACTGCACCATATTGCCGAAGATGTGCATCAGCGCTCCATGATCATTATTTTTAGCGATATGCTGGAGAATGGCATGGATCAGCAAAAATTGGATGCGATGTTTGCCGCCGTGCAACATTTGAAACATAACAAGCACGAAATTATAATTTTTAATGTGGCCGACAGGCAAAAGGAAATAGAGTTCAATTTTACAAACCAGCCATACCACTTTGTTGATTTGGAAAGCGGCGAAGAACTCCGGGTGCACCCAAATGAAATTAAAGCCGGCTATTTAACTGCTTTAAATACCTGGCGGCATCAGTTACAATTAAAATGCGCGCAGTATCGTATTGATTTGATAGATGCTGATATTCACGATGGATTTAACAATGTTTTGAAATCTTACCTGATAAAACGCAATAAAATGGCCTAAAAGCGGTTATTTCTTCATTGCCATATTAATAAAACTTCACTTTACTGAAATCAATTTCTTAATGTTGTTGTTAAAAGTTTTGAATTTACTATAATACCATATATGAGACTAGCCATTGAACGTAAATCAGTAAAAGTATACCCAGACCCTAAGCGGGTAATTGCCAGGTTTTTCTACAATGGGGAGATCAGAGCTAAAGAAGTTATAGAACGGGTTATGAAAATAACCGAAGAAGAAGTTTTTGATATCATATCGCCAATACTGCAGGAATATTCTAAACGGCACAGAAACATTACCCGTTTGTTGCAAAGGCATTGCAACAAGCTAACTGCCCTTTTTAAAGAACTTGATATTGACCAGGAGGAACTTTCTACCTATCGGAAACTATTGATAGGGTCGTATTTTACACATGAATATTCAATTGAATCTGCTGCGTTTTTTAACCCATCCATTATTGAAGATCCCGATCAAAGCGAATTAGAAGAAGGTGAGAAGCGGATGATTATCAGTTTTAGAGCTGTAGGCGAGGGACATATTTCCTCTATAGCTTTCCGCCGGGCACTTATTGATAAGGATTATAACATTGACGTAATAGGTGCCGGTAATTATATTGATGAAGCGGAGATTATCCGCAATGCGGTTTACAATAAAAAGCTTTTTTTTGAAAAAGCGGCTATTACCCAAATTAATGTTAGCGTTTTAAAGGAGGTTGAAAGTAAACTGGATGATACTTTTGAATATGCCAGCTTGCGCCGGATCATTTTAGAGTCGCAAAAGCTTGAAACGGATGATAATAAGAAAATTGAGTTTGATAAAATGCTTTGGCTTGCGGATTCCTATTATGAGATCGTTTTTTCATTAGACACCGATATATCAGACAGGGTTATATTCCCCATTTCTGAATTTGAGCGTAAAGGAATTGAAGATGCCCGTTTTGTTAAGTTCAAACAGGATGATGGCACCTACGTTTATTATGCCACTTATACGGCGTATGACGGCTCCCTGATAATGCCAAAGCTATTGGAAACTACCGATTTTTACGATTTTAAAGTACGCCCGCTTTATGGCGAAGGTGCGCAAAATAAAAACCTAGCACTTTTCCCCCGTAAGATTAATGGTAAATACGTAATGATGTCGCGAATTGATGGCTGGAATAACTATATCATGTATTCGGACAAGATAAACGTTTGGGAAAAACCAGTGCGCCTGCAAGATCCCAAGTTTCCGTGGGAGTTTGTACAGATAGGTAATTGCGGCTCGCCAATTGAAACAGAACATGGCTGGTTAATGATAACCCATGGTGTTGGGCCTATGCGCAGATATGTGCTGGGCGTAAGTTTATTACAGCTTGACGATCCTTCTATTATTATTGGCCGGTTAAACGAGCCATTGTTAATACCAAATAAAGACGAACGCGAAGGTTATGTGCCCAATGTACTATATTCATGCGGCTCTATTATTCATAACGGTAAATTGGTAGTGCCTTATGGCCTTTCAGATTATTCCTCATCATTCGCGTTAGTTGATCTGAATGATTTGATCGCAAAGCTAAAAACAGAGATTTAAACGGTTTGAAGTAAAAAAACTTGGATAATAATTGGCAACTAAGCTTTTTTGAATATGATATAGTGGTTAAAAACAGTTGTTAAAACTGCTGTAACTATCAATATATCAAGTGGTATTTACAGTCTAAGAATACGGCAAGTGAGTTTTTTTAGCGATAAGAGAACACAGCCAACAAAAAAGCCGGAAGAAAACTCCCGGCTTTGGTTTTAGTTCTGTAAATCTTATTTCTTACAAGTTGCCCTCCGGCTGCGCCTGATTCCGCTTCTGATTTATACTGCCTATTTAATGGTTATGCTTCAAATAGTCACCAAACGTTTTTGACCGAATTACCTTAAATATCTATACGTGCGTATTTTGCATTCTTTTCTATAAACTCTCGGCGCGGGCCTACTTCGTCTCCCATCAACATGGAGAAAGTATGATCGCATTCGGCTATATTATCAATAGTAGCTCGGCGTAAAGTACGTGTTTCGGGGTTCATGGTAGTATCCCATAACTGTACCGCGTTCATCTCACCCAAACCTTTATATCGTTGTATGTGCACGCTATCTTCTTTACCTGCGCCTTTTAAACGCTGTACTGCGGCTTCGCGTTGGTCTTCTGTCCAGCAATATTCTTGCTCTTTACCTTTTTTAACAAGGTAAAGTGGTGGCGAAGCAATGTACACATAACCAAACTCGACCAACTCTTTCATATAACGGAAAAAGAACGTTAATATCAATGTGGTAATGTGCGATCCGTCGACGTCAGCATCCGTCATAATCACTATTTTATGGTAACGCAGCTTATCTATATTCAGCGCCTTATTATCCTCGGCAGTACCAATGCTTACCCCAAGAGCGGTAAACATATTCTTGATTTCTTCGTTCTCGTAGATCTTATGCTCCATGGCTTTTTCTACGTTAAGTATTTTACCCCTTAACGGTAGTATAGCTTGAAACTCACGGTTACGACCCATTTTAGCCGTACCACCCGCGGAGTCCCCTTCTACAAGGTATAATTCACAAAGTGCCGGGTCGCTATTGGCGCAATCGGCAAGCTTACCCGGTAATCCAGACCCTCCCATTACATTTTTCCGCTGAACCATTTCGCGGGCCTTACGTGCAGCGGCACGCGCTGTTGCGGCAAGTATTACCTTATTAACTATAAGTTTAGCCTCTTTGGGGTTTTCTTCAAGGTAATTACCTAAAATCTCTCCTATTGACATATCAACCGCACCCATAACTTCGTTGTTGCCCAACTTGGTTTTGGTTTGACCTTCAAATTGAGGCTCCTGAACTTTAACAGAAATAACAGCAGTTAACCCCTCACGGAAATCGTCGCCGGTAATTTCAATTTTCATATTCTTTAACAGGCCCGATTTATCAGCGTAAGCTTTTAAAGTACGCGTTAACCCGCGACGGAAACCAGCAACGTGTGTACCACCTTCAATAGTATTGATGTTATTTACATACGAATGCACATTTTCTGTGTAGGTATCATTGTATTGAAAAGCCAACTCAACGGGTATTCCTTGCTTTACGCCATCCAGATAAATAGGTTCTGGAATTATTGATGTGCGGGTACCATCCAGATACTTTACAAATTCGCGCAAGCCACCTTCCGAATAAAAGTCTTCGCATGGATAGCTTCCATCATCATTTGTTTCACGCTCATCAGTTAATGATAAGCGGATACCTTTATTAAGGTAAGCCAATTCGCGCAAGCGGCCGGCCAGTGTATCATATTTATATTCGGTTGTAAAACTAAAAATCTCGGCATCTGGCCTGAATATAATAGTTGTACCCGTTCTATCAGTTGTACCAATTTGTTTAACATCAAAAAGGGGTTTACCTTTTTCGTATTCCTGGGTAAATATTTTACCTTCACGGTATACCAATGCAGTTAAATGAATAGATAAAGCATTAACGCAGCTTACACCAACGCCATGCAACCCACCCGAAACCTTGTAGGTATCCTTGTCAAATTTACCACCGGCATGCAATACGGTCATTACAACCTCTAAAGCTGATTTTTGTTCTTTAAGGTGCATTCCGGTTGGAATACCACGGCCATTATCTACAACCGAAATTGAATTATCAGGGTGTATAGTTACTTTAATATCATCGCAATAACCAGCAAGTGCTTCATCTATTGAGTTATCTACAACCTCATAAACAAGATGGTGCAAACCTTTAACGCCTGTATCACCAATATACATGGACGGCCGCTTGCGTACCGCCTCTAAACCTTCTAAAACCTGTATGTTATCTGCTGAGTAATTAGATTTATCTTCTGTTTCTTCGCTCATAATTTTTGTTAAATCAACAACCTTCAAAAATACAAATTATGCCCGACATTAGTACTATTGTTGATAAAAAGCCAGGTGTTATTAACGCACTATTTAAAAGATTAGGATACTTGTATTGAAAGTTTATCTTTGTCAAAATTTTCCATATTGACAATGAAAAAATCAATTTCTATTTTTACCAATACAGCCTTAGCACTGGCTGTTGTAGCTTCAATTGCAGGCTGTAACCAAAACAAAAGCGACAGTAAACCAGCAACAACAGCTACTACTCCGCAAAAAGTTGAAATAGTATATGTTAACTCAGATACTTTAGTGCATAAATATGAGTATGCAAAAGACGTGAACAAACGTTTGCAGGATAAAGGAAAATCTGCGCAGGATGACCTTGCAGCAAAAGGGCAAGCTTACCAACGCGAAGTAGGTGATTATCAAAAGGGGGCTGCAACCATGAGTGCAGACCAACGCGCATCAACGGAACAACGCCTGCAACGTAAGGGGCAAGAGTTACAGTCGTATAAAGAAAATGCCAGTGCCCAGTTTCAAAACGAGAGTGCCTCGGAACAAACTAAACTTTACGATAAAATTGCCGACTTTACCAAAGCTTATGCTAAAGAAAAAGGGTATAAACTGGTGTTAACTTTTTCAAAAGCCAACCCTACAGTTTTATTTGGTGACCCTAGTTTAGATGTTACTGAAGATGTGGTTAAACGCTTGAACGACGCATATACAAAAGATAAAAAATAATTTTAAAAAAAATCAAATAAAAAAAACTCCAACCAATGGCTGGGGTTTTTTTATTTATAGCATAACTAAATTATGGAAAACAGCAATCACGAGAAATTTATGAGGATGGCCATTGAACTATCTGAATATAATGTACAACAAGGGCAGGGAGGCCCTTTTGGTGCTGTTATTGTTAAAGATGGAATGGTAATTACACGCAGTGCAAATAGAGTGGTTGCGCAAAACGACCCTACCGCGCACGCCGAAATTTCGGCTATACGTTTAGCCTGTCAGGAAATGGGGACATTTAATTTAGAAGACTGTGTAATATATACCAGTTGCGAGCCATGTCCTATGTGCCTGGGTGCCATTTATTGGGCTCGTATTGATCAGATATACTATGCCAATAACAAAGCCGATGCTGCCACAATCGGGTTTAATGACCATTTTATTTACGAAGAATTGGCAAAGAACACAGAAGAGCGCAAAATACCATTTGTACAACTATTGCGTGATGAGGCCCAGGGTGCGTTTAAATTATGGGACAAGTCGGAAATTAAGATTATTTATTAACCCTGTAATTATAAAACAGGTTAAAATAGCCACAGTAATATCGCATTCATAATTATAAATTACGAATAAAAACTTACATTTTTTTTTATTATTTGCACAAGAATGGCAATTTAATATATAAATTTTTAATTTTAAAAATTTATATATATTTGTCTATATGAATAAAACTGCAATAATTAATTCAAATTCATGGAGTGAAAAGCTATGGACCGTTATTAAATTATTGCTTAAAATAGGCGTTACCACGCTATTACTCTACTACGTATTCAGTAAAGTTGACCTAAAAAAAATAACTGGGTTAATTACCAAGTCCAACCCGTTATGGATGTTATTAGCATTGGCTGTTTATTTTATATCAACAATAGTTTCTGCCTCCCGGTTATTAAGCTTTTTCAGATCAATAAATTTACATTTGGACTTTCGTTTTAACTTTAGATTATATCTTTTAGGCATGTTTTATAATTTATGCCTGCCAGGTGGCATTGGTGGCGACGGATACAAGATTTATCTTTTAAGTAAAAACTATAACCTACCTGCAAAAAAAGCATTTTGGGCCATATTATTTGATCGCTTAAGTGGCTTTTGGGCTATTGGCTTAATTACGGCAACACTAGTTCCGTTTATACCTTTAATAAAGATAAATCCTTTTATTCCTTTCGGGGGATTTGCAATAGGGTCAATAATTTATTACTTTGTAACACATAAGTTTTTTAAAGAATATACCCGGCATTTTTTTGAAGCGCACGCTAAAGCGGTATTGGTGCAATCTTTACAAGTTATTACTATACTTTTAGTACTAAACGGTTTACATTATTCCGGTAAATACGCGCCATATCTTATCACATTTTTAATATCAGCTTTGGCGGCTGTGTTTCCATTTACATTAGGTGGGCTGGGTGCACGCGAGTTTATATTTACACATTTTGCAGATTATTTAAAGATGGATGCTAATCTTGCGGTTTTTATTAGCCTTTCTTTTTACGTAATATCGGCAATAGTGTCACTATTAGGTGTATACTATGTGTTCAATACAAGCCAACTACAAGAAGGATTACCGTCTCAACAAAAAGAAGACATAGATTAACCCATTATTAAATTATTCATTATGGCTGAAACACTATCAATAATTATACCTGCATATAACGAGGGCAGAACAATCCATTTTATACTGAATAAGGTTAAGGCAGTAAAATTAATTGAAGATTTAAAAAAAGAGATAATTATTGTTAACGATTTCTCCAGTGACAATACCGAAGAAGCTATTCACGCGTATGCCTCAGAAAATGCAGATCTGGACATTAAATACTATAAACATGAGTTTAACCAGGGCAAAGGCGCAGCGTTGCATACAGGTATAAAAATGGCTCAGGGTAAGTATTTAATTATTCAGGATGCAGATTTGGAGTATGACCCAAATGAGTATAACATACTGTTAAAACCAATACTTGATGGCTTTGCTGATGTCGTTTACGGATCAAGGTTTATGGGGGGCAGGCCGCACCGGATTTTGTTTTTCTGGCACTCTATAGGCAACAGGTTTTTAACTTTCGTATCAAATGTATTTACCGACCTAAATCTTACCGATATGGAAACCTGTTATAAAGTATTCAGAACTGAGTTGATACAAGGTTTAAAACTTACAGAAAAACGTTTTGGATTTGAGCCCGAAGTAACCGCAAGGATTTCCAAAATACCTAAGATCAGAATATACGAGGTTGGGATTTCTTACTATGGACGAACTTACGAAGAAGGTAAAAAGATAGGGTGGAAAGATGCCTTTAGAGCTATTTATTGTACAATTAAGTACAATTTATTTTCATAATAACATTTAATACTACGCAATGGCGGAACAAAATTTAGTGGGCCCAAAATTTTACAACACACCCCAATTCATGAAAAACTTTGATACTTCGCTATTTATACTGGTAGTTATTTTAGTTGTTCTGAATGTATTTTCGCCGTTAAGGTTAAATACCGACTCTGTACGGTATGTAAATATAATGGAATATTTAAATGGTAGCTTAGATCATAATAGTATTGCCGCGCATGATTTTTTTCCACTCGGGTATCCCCGGCTCCTTCAACTGTTGGGAAAGCTAAATATATTTAACTCTTTTACTGTTACGCTGATAAATATATTATCGGTTACAATGGCTTCTTACGTATTGGCAGTATTATTTAAAATCGAGAATAAACTGTTGTTCCTGTCGTTCACGTTACTCTCTTTTTTAAATATCAAACACGTTTCACTTCCTATTGCTGATCAGTTTTACCTTTTGCCTTTTACCTTAAGCATTTATTGCTTTGCCAAAGTTTTTAAAGGGAATTATAAATTTCTGATTCCTGCTATATTATTTACATGTTTAGCCCTTTACATGCGAACGGCAGGCGTGGTTATTCTTGGTGGTGTAGTATTCTATATTCTCTATTCAAAAAAGCACGTATTAATAAACAATAAATATCTACTAGCAGGCTTCATTTTATTAGTGATTGCTGTTGTAGTAATAATTGGCTTAAAACTTCAAATGCTTGAACAAAAAGTATCTTATCTAAAACAACTGGATATTGATATTATGATACAGCATCCGGGTTCGATAATAGATAGGCTAAGTACTCATTTTAAAGAAATTGGAGAGTTTGCAATAAACCTGCCCGCCAGTAAATTGGGCTCCACATCGGCGGCTCCCGGCATTTATAACAAAGCTGATTTTTTATTCATCTTTTTAGGCCTTATTGCTTTCATATTCATATGCAGGGTCATTATTGTTCAGAAATTATATAAACACTTTGCTTTTTGGGTGTTTTTCTCTTACGGAATAATGATATTCCTTTGGCCGTTTTACGACACCCGTTTTTTGATCCCTTTTATCCCGGTTTTCATATACCTGTTATTTCCCTATTTTAACGCATATGTTAAAAAAGGTTACGTAACAGCTATATATGCCATTGTTTTTATCCTGCTCGGCTTTGTCAGCCTACTATATTCGGATGCTCTTTCTTTTAATAAAAACTTTTTTATAACCCACTATGGTGGCAACGCCGCAATGACAGAGCAATACAAAATCCATTTTTTTAAAAACAATTCTCAAGCACCTGCAAAATCCAATTCAGATTCTGATAAAAACAGAATATTATATCTGCTGGATAAGTACGACAAACATTGACAATATTTCCTTCGCTTACTTTTCAAAAAAGTCATCCTTCAGGTCATCAATTTCCCTGCGATCGCGTTTTGTAGGTCGCCCGGCTCCTCTGTCACGGGTTAGAATAGGCGCGTTAAACATGGTTTTAAAAGCCTGTGTTTGCTCTAAAGGAGTTATATCCTCATAATAATCAACAGCCTTTTTTGCCTCCAGCCGGGTTTCAAGCAAACCTGTTACTTTAATAATCTTACGTTCAATACCTTTAGACACTTGGTAAACTTCGCCGAGGCGAACTTCGTGCGATGGTTTTATATTATTCCCTTCCAGCTTTACGCGCCCGGCTTTGCAAGCCTCGGTTGCCAGTGTTCGGGTTTTAAATACCCTTATTGACCATAAGTATTTATCGATGCGAAGCTTTTCTTTTTCGGCCATGATCAGCAAAAATCAGAAAAAATCAATTCAAAAAAGAATTATCTGCACACTTCGCTTTTGTAAACTATAATCTACAATTAAGCTCGCCAAATTGATCTCATTAATGTGAGACTATTAATACTGCATTTCTTGCTAACTTTAAACATTAACCTGCATTGCCGTGAGGTAACTGGTTAAAAGTTCTTTGAAAATCTATTAATCATTTAAACATAGATGTGTTTAACTTAGGCACCCAAACCCCAATTTTTATTATCTTCGTCGTTTTAATTATTATAAGGCCTCAACCCTTATAAATTATTTATTTGTTAAATTACCAACTAATGCAAGACCTTAAAAAACTAATTGAAGATGCCTGGGTTGACAGGACGCTGATTACATTTAAAGAATATACAGACGCTATAGAAACCGTTATAGAACGGCTTGATAAAGGGGAACTTCGCGTTGCAGAACGCATTGGCACACGTTGGCATGTTAACGATTGGATAAAGAAAGCGGTTATCTTATATTTTCCCATCAGGGAAATGGAAGAAATTAAGGTAGGCCCTTTTGTGTTTCACGATAAAATGAAACTTAAAACCAACTATAAGCAATTAGGTGTACGTGTAGTGCCCCATGGTATTGCCCGTTATGGTGCTTATTTGGCTAAAGGCGTTATCATGATGCCATCATACGTAAACATTGGTGCTTACGTAGACGAAGGCACCATGGTTGATACCTGGGCTACAGTGGGTTCATGTGCTCAAATAGGCAAACATGTACATTTAAGTGGCGGCGTAGGCATTGGCGGCGTTTTAGAACCAGTTCAAGGTGCCCCGGTTATTATAGAAGATAATTGTTTTTTAGGATCCAGAGCAATAGTAGTTGAAGGAGTTCATCTTGAAGAAGAAGTTGTATTAGGTGCTAATGTTGTTTTAACGGCGTCAACCAAAATAATTGATGTAACACAAAATCCACCTATTGAATATAAAAGCTTTGTACCTTCACGCTCGGTAGTAATACCAGGCTCATACACTAAAACTTTCCCCGGTGGCGATTATCAGGTGCCATGTGCCCTAATTATAGGTAAACGGAAGGCCTCAACAGATAAAAAAACATCGTTAAACGATGCATTACGCGAAAATAATGTTGCAGTGTAAATAGTTATACTAGTTAATTGGTTATTAAGTTGTTGATCTTTCACTAAGCCAGATTAATTTCTTAATAACCAAATACTCAATAATCAAATAACTATAACTAATGCGTATAGGATACGAAGCCAAAAGAGCATTTCTGAACATGACCGGGCTTGGTAATTACTGTCGTGAGGTGATCAGAATGATGGCGGCAAACTATCCTCATAACCAATACTTTTTGTATACCCCAAAAGTAAAAGCAACTAGCAAACGCGATTTTTTAGCTCCCTATCCTGAGGTGAAAACCATTACCCCTCCAAGTAAATTATTCACCTCGTTATGGAGGAGCAAAGGAGTGGTTAAAAATTTAAAGCGCGATAGTATAGACCTTTATCATGGCCTAAGCCACGAACTACCTATAGGGATACAACAAACTGGCATTAAAACAGTAGTAACCATCCACGATTTGATCTTTATGCGCTTCCCACAGTACTTTGGTTTTATCAGTCGGAAAATTTACGCGGCAAAAATAAAATATGCCTGTAAACATGCTGATAAGATCATCGCGATAAGCGAGAAAACAAAGGAAGACCTGATTGAACTATTAAATGTAGATGCTAACAAAATTGAAGTGATATACCAGAGTTGTGATGTAATTTTCAAAGCTGAACAATCGCAACAAAAAAAGGCTGAAGTTAAAACCAAATATAATCTGCCCGAAAAATATCTATTGAATGTTGGCACTATAGAACCACGTAAAAATTTACTCTTATTAATTAAGGCCTTAGTCTATTTACCAAATGATACCCAACTGGTTGTTATTGGTAAGGAAACAAGTTACGCGAATAAAATTAACGAGTACATAATTAACCATAAACTCGACAACAAGGTATTATTTCTTAAAAATGTAGCATTTGATGATTTACCAGCTATTTATCAGTTGGCAGAACTTTTTGTTTACCCTTCAAAATACGAAGGATTTGGAATACCTGTACTAGAAGCATTGGTTTCGGGCACCCCTGTTATTGCCGCCAAAGGTTCATGCCTTGAAGAAGCGGGCGGACCAGATACCATATATATTGATCCAGATGACGAAACGGATTTAATAGAGAAAATAAAAGCAGTTTTAACAGATAAACCCCTGCAACAAAAAATGATTGAGCGTGGATTTATTTATGCCGCTAAATTTGAGGATTTAAAACTCGCTCCACAGCTAATGCATTTATACACAAACCTATTATACCATGCTTAAAGACGAAGTAGCAAAAGCATTAAAAGTATTACAGGATGGTGGAATCATCCTGTTCCCTACCGATACCATTTGGGGCATAGGCTGCGACGCTGGGAATGCCGACGCGGTAAAAAAAATATACCAGCTAAAGCAACGCGACGAATCTAAAAGCATGATCGTTTTATTAGATAACGATAATAAATTGCAAAGTTACGTCAATGAGGTTCCTGATATTGCTTATGATTTAATTGAGTACGCCGAACATCCGTTAACATTGGTTATGCCAGGTGCCAAAAATGTAGCGCCTAACCTAATCGCCGCCGATGGAAGTATTGGTATAAGGGTAACCAAACATTTGTTTAGCCAGCAATTAATTCAACGCTTACGCAGGCCCTTGGTATCCACATCGGCTAACATAAGTGGCCAGCCATCACCAAAAAACTTTAATGATGTTTCAACAGAAGTAATTGAAGGGGTAGATTATGTTGTTGACCTGGAGCAGTATGATTTATCTGAAAAAAGGCCATCCACTATAATGAGGCTTGATCCGAGTGGGCGATTTGAATTTATAAGAAAATAAAAATACTTAATTTCGCCCTACCACCAAAGCTTTATTACTTAACTTTGGTTATGAAAAACCCCAGCAACATTTACTGGATATACATTGAATGATACAGCATTTACAACATCCGATATTTAATATTATAACAGAGGCGGCTGGTAAAAGCAACGTGGAAGCATATGTTATAGGTGGCTTTGTACGAGATCTTTACTTAAACAGGCCATCAAAAGATATTGATATTGTTGTAATTGGCAATGGTATCGAATTTGCGGAGCAAGTTGCTAAACAATTAAAGGTACAGGTTTCAGTGTTCAAAAATTTTGGTACGGCAATGCTAAAATATCATGATCTGGAAGTTGAATTTGTAGGGGCACGCAAAGAATCATACCGAATTGATTCGCGCAAACCAATTGTTGAAAATGGCTCGTTAGAGGATGACCAAAAACGTCGCGACTTTACAATAAATGCTTTAGCTATTGCATTGCACCCCAAACAATTTGGAGCCTTAATTGACCCTTTTAATGGGATTAAAGATCTGGAAAACAGATTGATTAAAACGCCTCTGAACCCGGTTGAAACTTTTTCTGATGATCCGTTAAGAATTATGCGAGCTATACGGTTCGCATCGCAACTTGATTTTAATATTGACGAAACAGCCCTGGCCGCGATAAAAACCAATACGGAGAGAATAAGCATTGTATCGCAGGAACGGATCACTGATGAGCTTAATAAGATCATCCTTTCCCCTACCCCTTCAATTGGCTTCAAACATTTGTTTGATACCGGTTTATTACATGTTATGTTCCCACAGATGGTAGCGTTACACGGGGTGGAGTACATTAAAGGAAAAGGGCATAAAGATAATTTTTACCATACACTACAAGTTTTAGATAATATTGCCCAAACTACAAACGATTTATGGTTGCGCTGGGCCGCTATATTGCATGATATTGCTAAACCTGCCACTAAACGGTTTGAAGAGGGGCATGGGTGGACATTCCATGGCCACGAAGACAAGGGCGCACGTATGGTTCCTAAAATATTTGCCCAACTCAAGTTGCCCCTCAACGAAAAAATGAAACTGGTTCAGAAACTGGTTCAATTGCATTTAAGGCCTATTGTACTGGCGCAGGATATTGTTACGGACTCGGCAGTTAGGCGCTTACTGTTTGATGCCGGTGATGACATTGAAAGCCTAATGTTGTTATGTAAAGCAGACATTACTACCAAAAACGAGTACAAAGTAAAAAAATATCGTAACAATTTTGAACTCGTACAACAAAAATTAAAAGAAGTTGAAGAGCGCGACAAAGTACGTAATTGGCAACCCCCCGTAACCGGATTAGATATAATGGAGCTTTTTGGCATTAGAGAGGGGCGTGAAGTAGGCATAATTAAACAACAGATACGTGAGGCCATTTTGGAAGGCGACATTCCGAACTCGCGGGATGCGGCCATGAGTTATACTATTCAAAAAGGATTAGAAATTGGCTTAAAAGTTGTGGCAAACAGAAAATCAGATTAAAATATTATTTTTGACATAAAAATATACTAACATTATAATGGCAGTTTACAGGTTTAGAATTTCTTTTGAAGACTATGATGATGTAATGAGAGAGGTTGATATAAAATCAACGCATACCTTTGAGGATTTGCATAACGCAATACATTTTTCAACTGGTTACAAACCCGATTATCCATCCTCATTTTATATCAGTAATGACCAATGGATAAAAGGGCAGGAAATTACGTATTTACCCAATCAAAAACGGATTGATAGGGGTTTGCCATTAATGGACAACTCCAAATTAAGTAGCTTTATTGATGATCCGCATCAAAAATTTTATTATACTTTTAACTTTGACAGGCCATTTGATTTCCACGTTGAACTGATTAAAATATTAAACGAAACGCCCGGGGTTGTATATCCTTTTGTTGCAAAAAGTATTGGAGAAGCTCCAAAACAATTCGGTAACGTATTTAATCCGGCCGAAACTTCAACGGCTGTACCCGATGATGATTTCGATTTTCTGAACCAATTAGAATTGGTGGCCGAAGATGCCGCAGATTTTGAAGAAGTTGCAGATCCTGATGAAGAATTGCATGTTAAAACTAATGATGCTGAAGAAGATGAAGAAGACGAGTTTGGAAATGAGTTTTCTGATAATGATAGTTTTGACGATGCCCCCAACGATAAAGATGATTACTAAAATGTTTGTTGCATATAAGCCATTATAAAATAAACTAAAGGCTTATATGCAACAATCAAAAACACTCATTGTAATTATTGGCCCAACAGCGGTTGGCAAAACCGCTTTAGCAATACAGTTGGCACACCATTATAAAACGGAAATTATTTCTGCAGATTCTCGTCAGTTTTATCGCGAAATGTCAATAGGCACTGCTAAACCTACATCCGATGAACTAGCTTTGGCTAAGCATCACTTTGTTAATTCGCATTTAATAACCGATAATTTTAACGTAGGTGATTTTGAGAAAGAAGGATTAAAGGCATTAGAAGAAATTTTCATCAACCATAATATAGCGATATTAGTGGGAGGTTCTGGATTATATGTTAAGGCTATTTGTGAAGGTTTTGATGAACTGCCGCCGGTAGATCAAGAAATAAGAAATAAACTAAATACGCTTTATAATAATAAGGGAATTACCTGGTTACAGGAACAATTAAAAACCGCCGACCCTGCTTACTTTGCACAGGTGGATATTAATAACCCTCAACGTATAATAAGAGCTCTTGAGGTAATGGAAAGCACGGGCAATAAATTTTCGTCGTACCATACCGCCGAAACTAAAAACCGCTCATTTAATATCATTAAAATAGGCTTAAATTTACCTAGAGCATTGTTATATGAACGTATTAATATAAGGGTGGATGATATGATAAAACAAGGCTTACTGGACGAAGTGACCGCTCTTTTACCATACCGGCTTTTAAATGCCTTGAATACGGTTGGTTATAAAGAGCTTTTTGATTATCTGGACAATAAAACTGATTTAAATACCGCCATAGCATTGATTAAGCAAAACACCCGGAGATTTGCAAAAAGGCAATTAACCTGGTTTAATAAAGATAGTTCTATAGCTTGGTTCGATCCGTCTCAAATAAATGATATCATCCGGCAAATTGCTATTTAACATCATCAAATGTCACTAATATATGATTGCAGAAGAAATCCTAAAAAGTAAGTTATTTACATTAGATACGCTTAAAACCAAGGTTGAACAATGGAAATTAAATGGTGAAAAAATAGTGTTTACTAACGGCTGTTTTGATCTTTTGCATGTAGGGCATATTTCATATCTCGCGGCGGCATCGGCCCTGGGTTCTAAATTGGTTATTGGCTTAAACTCTGATGCTTCAACAAAACGCCTCAAAGGGCCAACAAGGCCAGTTAATGACGCGCATAGCAGAACCATTATGCTTTCGGCATTTTTTTTTATCGATGCCGTTGTTTTGTTTGAAGAGGATACTCCTTTGATAACTATACAAACTTTGCTACCCAACATTTTGGTTAAAGGCGGCGATTACAACATTTCGCAAATTGTAGGCGCGAAGGCCGTTGTTGATAACGGCGGAGAAGTAAAAGTTATTGATTTTGTAAATGGTTACTCGTCAACCAACATTATCGAGAAAATAAAAAAAGGAGAATAGTTTTCCCCCTTTTCACTATTGCAGTTTCTTAATACATCTTTCCAAACTTTCTCGCCAATAGGGTATTTCTATTTCGAAAGTACTTTTAATCTTCGATTTATCCATCACAGAAAATGCCGGGCGAACCGCCCTGGTTACATACTCCGAAGTTCTAACCGGAAATACCTTAACATCTATATTTGCTATGTCAAAAATCCCTTTTGCAAAATCATACCACGATGTTACGCCCTCATTGCTGTAATGGTAAATACCATACATCTCGTTATCGTTTTCAATAATATGAAATATGCATTCAGCCAAATCAATAGCGTAGGTAGGTGTCCCAACCTGGTCAGAAATTATTTTCATCTCATCCCTTTCTCTTCCAAGCCGCATCATAGTTTTAACAAAGTTGTTCCCGTATTCCGAATATAGCCAGCTTGTTCTTAAAATATAGAAACGATTTGTATGCGATGCTATGGCTAGTTCACCCTCAAGCTTAGTAAGTCCGTAAACATTTATAGGCTCCGCTAAATCATCTTCTGATAAAGGTACGGGGGTATTACCGGCAAAAATAAAATCGGTTGATACATGTATAAGCGTTACGTTATACTTTTTACAAAGAAGCGCCAAATTTTCGGCACCATCTTTATTGACTTTTCTAGCCAAATCAATATCATCTTCCGCTTTATCAACAGCCGTATAAGCCGCGCAATTAATGCAATAATGGGGATTATTGATCGAGAACAATTTATCCAATGCCTCTGAATCCAAAATGTTAGATTGATCCTCAGGAGGGAATATTACATTTTCTATTTTTTTCTCCGTAGAAATAAGTTTTAAACATTGACCTAATTGCCCGGAAGCCCCAAATACGATAACCTTACTCATCTTTTATTTTATAATGATGTATATTTTTATTTGCTTATATCATGGATAAACTGATTCATCACATTATCTATACTTAAATATTGCATAGCATATTGCCGCGAGTTATTCTGCTGCAATGTTATATCCATTTTCGGTATTGACTCAATTACCCTCGCAAGTTCAGCAAAATCATCTGGTGGCACAATAAATCCCACGTTATGTTTGCTAACCAAATCATATAAAGAGGTCTCTTTAGAGGCCGTTACAATACAAACTTTACCAACTGCCAATATAGTTGTTAGCTTTGATGGCATAACCAAATCACCAGCATTACCTTTTTGAATAACTAAATGTATATCAGCCATATTTAAAAACTCGTTAAAAATGGCTCTATCCTGAAGGGGCAAAAAATCTATGTTCTTTAAGCCTTTGGCATCGGCAATATCATGTAGTTTATCTTTATATGGCCCGGTTCCGCAAATTATAAACTTAATTTTTGCGTTACCTTTCAAAATTTCGGCGCAATTTATTATACTTTCTAAACCCTGTTTTTCGCCTATACTTCCAGAATATAAACATATTAATTGCTCGTTATTATATCCCCACTTAGCCTTTAATGTCGATACATTATCTATTGGGAAAAAACATGATGTATCAACCCAATTAGGAAAAAACAAAACTTCTCTGGCAGCCTTAGCTGTTATTTTATTAATCATTCCCTCAGAAATACTGCTTACAAAATCACTCCCTTTTAAAATGGCCCGTTCAGCAGAATACAGCCAGACAAACATTTTTTCCTTTGTCAGGATTTTCAGCTCCTGGGCGGCTTCAATTTGAAGATCCTGAATATGATATATCATCTTACCACCTTTTATCTTTCTGTAAAACCAGGCCAGGTAACCTAAATGAAAAGGAGGTGCTACTGTTATGATATAGTCATGCTTTTTTTTAAATATTATAAGCTTTAATACAATCCATAACATAGAAGTCCAAAACGAAAAATCCTGAATCATGCGCTTTTTCCCTGTTGGTTTCTCAGGCACGTACGATGGGCATCGATATACAGTTAAAGACGAATTACTTTCAGGATATACTTTTACTTCTTTTTTAAACCACCTGTTCCGATATGGAGCCTGCACCTTCCAATACGGATAGTAGGGATAAGTAGTTATTACCGTGCAATCATATCCGTTTTTCGCCAGCCATTCCATCATATCGCCACTATACTTACCAATACCGGTAGGTTCTGGAGAAAAATTATGGCCAATTAATAAAACTCTTTTCTTCATTTAAATAGCAATACGCATTTACAAATCCTTATTCACCGGCATTTTTGAAGTTACGATCTCTCACGAAAACGGCCGGATTGCCTGAATATATTTTAAACGCTTCTAATTCTTTTGTTGCAACAGAATTAACTGTTAATATAGCATGTGATTTACACGTTACTCCCGGGCAAACTACGCCTTGAGCCCCTATCCACACACCTTCTTCCAATTCAATTTTACCCAATCGGTATGGAAAAGATTCTACAGCATAGTCATGATTGCCAGTCAATAATAACACCCCTTGCGAGAGGCAAACATTACTTCCCAAAGCCACATCTTCAAGGTTATCTATCCACACCGACTCTCCTATCCAGCAATTATCACCTATTGTTAATCTCCAGGGGTTTTTAATCCTTATTTTTGTTTTAAAAACAACTCCCGATCCTATTTTGGCACCAAACATACGCAAAACAACAGTTTTAAAGGAATATGGCCATGGGAAAGCACTATTAAGAAAATAATAATTAAAAAAATACCAGAGCAATACTTTAAACTTTCCTGCTCCAACATTATACTCACCTATACTAAATTTTGATAAATCTGTTTTCATTAATCTTATTGGTTAAAAATAACACTAATCCAATCGTAAGCTTAAATAAATTATCAACTAAATTTTCACTATTGCTTTTAATATTGATATAATTCTACCTGAAAATTTTTTTTCAGTAAAGTGCAATTCCGCGTATTCTGCATTATAGCTTGAAAATTTATTTACATTATAATTAAGGTCATTATTAATTATCTTTAAACAACTAGCTATCTGCATGGGCGACCTGGCCTCTATCAAATACCCGTTTCGCTCATCTATGATATCGGGTATTCCGGCGTGTTTCGTACTGATAATTATATTACCGGTAGCCAGACCTTCTAATAATGAGATCGGCTGTCCTTCCATTTTATAATACGTTGGCAATATAAATACATTGGCGTCTGCCAGCTTTTGCATTTTCGTATCCCCGGTAATTGTGCGCACATATTCTACTTTATCGCCTAAATAGTCTAACTTTTTATTAATTTCACTTTCTATTCCCACCTCCATACTACCAGCTATTGTTGCAAAAAAATCAATATTTAAGTCTTTTAATATAATCAGGGCATCCAAAAAATCCAATATTCCTTTCTCACGCATTAAATTGCTTAAGTAAATTAACCTAAGTTTATCTACTTTCTTTTTATAGGGCCCTCTGGCATATAAAGTTGTGTCAACAAAATTTTCTACAATATGAATTTTATTATCTGGCAATAGCTGTTTAAAGTTTTTAACCAATGATTTTGATAACACAATACCTGCCGCGCACCTTGAAAGTAAAAAATGGAATATCCGTTTCTTGATGCCGATAAGTATTCTGTATTGTTCGCCCAAATAATTTCCATGTACATGTATCACATAGGGCTTGCCAAACAAAATACATAACAGTATAAATGGAGCGTATTTTAGTATACCAAAAAAAGTTTGCCCCGGGGTTAGATAAACAACATCGCTTTTAAATACCTTATAACTATTGAAATAAACCGGTATAAATGACAATGATTTTTTAAGGGAAAACTTATTACCTTGTTTTGAAGATATAATCGATGTATTGGTGTTTATTGTGTCATGCTCAATATTTTCCGCAACAAAATTTTGCTGCAATATTTTATTTGCATACGAACAACCATCAATAGGCGGCGGGAAAGGCCCCACAATCAATACTTTCATTTAATATTTTTTATTGTATAATTAAACCACATTTTCATGAGATTTAATTCATTGTAATTGATTTATAAAAATATCGTAAACATAGGCCGCATAATAATCAGAAGAAACTAATGGGATTAATGATCGTGAAGCTTCTTTAATCTTATTTCTTCTAAGGGTATCGTAGCATAAACCTTCTATAGCTTTCTTAAAGCACTCAACATTGTCCGATTCACACAATATACCCAACTCCGGCGATGTAAGCAGTTCAATTGCTGCTCCAACTTTATCACTACTTATTATCGGTACATTTGCAGCGATGGCTTCATTTATTACAACGGCCCAACCGTCATACCTGCTTGCAAAAGCAAAAACATCTGCTATAGCGAAAAACCCGGGTATATCGGCAGGGTTCTGAAACCCAGCAAATATTATTCGCTTATCATCACCACTAATATCAATCAATTCCTTTTTTAAAGGCCCATCACCTATAATAATTAATTTCAAATCAGGATTATTAATAAGCTGAACAGCTTTGATGAGTATATCCATACCTTTTCGTTCTATTAACGATCCCGAAGAAAGAATTATCAACTCATCCTTACCCTTATATTTACTTTTAAATGCCTCGTGTTTATCGTTACCCGTGTTTGCAAACGATTTACTATCTATATTATAGGGAATAATAAATTTCGCGGTATTTACACCAAATGCCTCAAAACTATCTGCAGCTTTTTTACCAATGCAAAAAATCGCATCGCAGGTAATACTTAGTATTCTTAAGAGAAACCATTTTAAATAATGCTTAACTTTGTTTTGTACCTCAAATAATGGCTCGGTAAAATATGCTACCTTTTTTGATTTAATCCGACTAATAAACAATGGTACTGCTGCATTAGGTATCCAATAACCACCGCCAACAATTATATAATCACTACTATCATTCCAGGCAACTTTAAATATCTGCCAACTAAAATGAAAATCTACTACTCTTTTTTGAATAAAATTAGCGATACTGCTGTTTTTAAGTACCGTTACCTCATACTCCTGGTTCAGATTAAAATTCCATTCCCTATTACTTTCTGTAGCCGAATAATAAATCACCTTTAAATGAAATAATTTAGCCAATTCCAAAAAAAAAGATAACTGATACGGTGTGGGGATATTTGTATAAAAAGAAAGAGTGGGTTTATTTAGCATTTTTACTTACCTGTATAATTATTATATAAGTTGTGATAAGCCATCAGCAAAGTTTTCTAAACTGAATTGCTCAACCGTTTCCAAGCAATGTGACGATAATTGTTTTAAGTACCCAGGATTATGTAATAGTTTCAGCAAAGCTTTTATCAAATTTTCTACAGAGCAATTGGATAACTGAAGTCCGTTATGTTCATTTATTACAACCTCGCCGCAACAAACACTAGCTATTACAGGTAATTGCCACGACATTGCTTCCAATTGAGTCAACCCAAAACCATCAGATAATGTAGGAAAAAGAAAAACATCTGCGCCTTGGTAATACAAATCTGTTTCTGACCTTGAGGCTACACCCCTATAATTAACGTTTGGCGCTTTCAATAACGATGGAGCTAATTCATTCTCGCCAACTAATACAAACTCTATCGGATAATTTATGAGTTTTGCGGCGGCAGCCAAAACAAGGTGTATGCCTTTCCTTAAAGTTAAAGTACCTAAAAACAAACAACGCAATGGCCTACTGGTAGTAAAAACTTCCGGATAAATTCTATTAAACCGAAACTGCTTCGGTTCCATCTGGAAAGGAATGGGAAGTACCTGTATTTTATCTGCGCTAATACCTTGTTCAATCAACCCTAGCTTGCTCCATTCAGAGTTTACCATGATAATATCCGACAATGAGCATTCCGTTTTCCATTCCACCCAATAACTATCAGGAGCAGGTTTCCAGTTAGTGGTAAATATATCACCATGAGTGTTAACTATATCTGCTACAATTTGTTCTTCTTTATACCCGGGATCGATTTGAAATAAAATTGTTTTTTGATTTCGGTGCTTGGCAACTTCAAATATATTTAATGACGTATAACTAATACCCAGCACAGCTGACTTAGTCGATAATTTTTTAAATTTTTTTATAGCAATATGCTGAAAATAATAGTTCCTCTTTAAAATTCTCGTCCAGTCACTGTTATATTTAAACCGCAGATAAATTTCTATTAATAAAAACCGTAAGCTAAATGAGTAAACCATTTGTGAAGGTATACTCGAAGTAAATCTATTAGCAAAGGATTTTACTAAACGTAACGGAAACCTTGCTAGAAATGATCTTAGTTTATTTGAAGATATCCACGTATCTGTAATAAGAGCCTCCAAATTATTTTTGGATTTTAACGCCTTAGGTAGCAGGTAATGAGCCCTTGCACCAATATGAATACAAATTATCCGTGGTTTCATGTAGGAGTCATTTTTTTAATCTGTTCTATTATAAGCTGTTTTTTTACAAACTTTTTGTATCGTCTAACAAAAATAATAAATGGCCAATAACTCATAAAAACAACAGCAAAATCCCCTGGAAGATCCCCGCTTCTTAAAATCGGCACTAAAGATGATAACAATATGCCAATACAAAATATGCTTAAAATTGAAGTGAACCCACTAAAGGAGCTGTATAACCTTGCTAATGCCCATGCCCATAAAACAGAAAAAATAATAATCGCCGCTTGTGCTCCTTCGGCGTAAAATACACCATAAATAGTAGGTGAGAACCCAACCATCTGGGTTTTTTTTCCATATTTTGCTGCAAAGTTTTGAAACCAACCAGCCAATGGCTTGCTAGGCCAAATTGCACGTGGAATTGGCCGCAGTACTATGTCCAAATGTTCTAAACCATAATCATAATCTAAATATCTGGGATATATCTCGTACATCATCATAAACCCATCTATAAAGTTAATATCGTCAGCAATAAGCATTCTTTGAAAACTAAGATCCAAGATTTGCCTATAAGACACTTTTTTATTTGCTACGTATGTCAAAGTTCTTGCGACAGAAAATATTGTCATCATAAAAAATATTCCCGCTATAATATAAAAAACCTTTAAGGATGGTTTTATGTTGCGAACCATGTAATAACCTATCGGTATCATCCATCCCAGAAATTGGAACCGAAGTCCAGAACTCCAGGTCAGATAAGTCATAAAAAAAAACAAACCAATATAAAATATTTTAACTATACCCTTTTTCGTGTCTGTATTTATGATAACAAGAAATAAAAGAATGATAAAAGAAGTATTGCCTAATTTCCCTAAAAACCCATATCCACCGGCATTACTTTTAGCTAAGGCAATTTGCAAAACCGAAAAAACCGCCAATCCAACTATTATATATGGCTTTTTTGAAAGTATAAATTCTTTCAAATAGTTATCATTATCGCGTATTCGCTTTTTATTTGGGTTGTAAAAACCCATAAAAGAATACATTAATATGCTGGTACCTATTAATATTAAAACGCTTACTTCGTAAGCTATTTTTAAATTAAATACAAAATCTACCCCATAATCATAATTAACCCACTCCCCGTATCCTAATTCCAGAGAAAGCAGCCTATATTGTACCATAATATTAAAAAATGCAAGAAAAAAAGGAATCTCACATTTCTTATTTATATAATAATAAATACCTGTTATGAGGTTTAATATTAGTATAGTATATATGGTGTACTTATCCATTTATTTTTTAATATATATTTGATGATTACAAATTGATAGTATATTAACCCTATCAATTATTCTAAAATTGGAGAATAACTTAATTTATAATTAAGATCATTTTTTCTTTTCCTGATAAATTTGCCCGGGTTTCCAGCTATTATATCATTTGCATTTGTACTTTTATGAATTACAGCCCCAGCTGCAATTACAGAACCGTCATCAATACTGACGTTTGGTAGTATTGTTACTCCGGATGCGATCCATACATGATGACCAATTATAACATCTCCACCATACAAAGCATGCACCGGCGAATCCGGGTTATGGCCTAAAGTCCAAATACGTGTGTATGGTCCTATGTCTGTATCTCTATTGATATGAATTGAATGCAAACGGCAATCAAGTAAACAATATTGGTTAATTACAACATTTTCTTCTATACGTACATTCCAAAAATTCAATATTCTACAATGCATCAAGATAACCACACTTGGATGAATTTTCCGATTAATCATTCGCAGAAATAATAAACGAAAGAAATGAACTGGTATATGTGTTATAATATTATTGTATAAATAATTGAGCACAGCTCCCCCTATCAGTCGTATACTCATGGCATTTTTAAGTGTTTAAACGATTCAACCGCAATATCAACATTCTTTTTCCAACTTGCGCTCTCTTCATAATTTACCCATGCACTATCAAATGAATTTCCATCTGTATCAGCAAGCTGCTTTATTGAGCGGATAAATTCTTCCATATTATCTGGCGGTACAAGTATCCCTAATTTATATTGATGCACTACTTGTTGTAATGCACTCGGCGTATTAGTTACCAATAGCTTTTTTTTATAAGGAGCAATTAAATTTAAAATTCCGCTTTGCGATGTGAAACTAACCTTGTAGTAAAGCAATATGATGTCGCAAGCAGCAATAGCTGTGTTTAATTCATTTTCACTTAAAAATCGTTCTATCCATATCACTTGTTCATGCAAGCCAAGGATTTTTATTTTTTGTTTATAAGCTTCAACCGGCACATTAGCACTTGATTTTGAGCCAGCAACTAATAATTGAAAATCTGGAAGTTTTCCAAGGGCTTCAATTACAAAATTATAATTTTTTTCATCACGTATATTACCTAGTATACCAATTAAGTATTTTTGCTTTTTGTGTTGATTGATTTGACGTAAAAAATCTTCGTCAAAATCAACAGGTGGATATATACCATGTGGTACCGCTACGCTAATTAAATTACTTTTGTAATATGGCTTGTCGGGCAGATATCCATGATAAAAAGCAATATCTATAACAGACATTACACTTTTCATAGTAATTACTGATAAAGCAACTAAAGGCAAGTACTTATCCCGATCGGGATCGTGAAGCATAACAGCGAAAGTATGCCGATTTCGTAAGTCTTTAAACCATCTACACCATAAAGGAGCCGTTAATTGATCAAAATCATTAAATATTACAAATGAAGGGGCACTCCTTTTTAAATAACGAACCAACCTTAACGGATTAACAATGCTTCTATATATAAAATGGAGTTTTCTTAATATTTTATTCTTAAATGGCGGAGCATCTGTCATCAATATACGCTTGATGTTCTCACCTTTTGCATGAGAATTACCGGGCATCAAAAGAGTTACGTTTTTTACTTCAGAATGTTCTTTATAGGCATTGAGAATGGCTTGTGAATATTCATAATTGCCGCCAGTACTATTGATGTTATAAATAATTATATTCATACTGTGGGAGCAATAAATTTAGTTATGTGTTAAAAAACAACTATTAACTATTATAATTTCAATTATTAATTTGTAACAAGCATACTTATTAGCAATCACAATTTTTGTTTCAGCAATTGAGCTTGTTGTTTTTGGAAGGGTGTTGAAAAAAAATACCCCTTTAAGTATCCATGTATGTAACTCTGTCTGGTTTTTTCAAGAAGATAAAATCCATATAAAAAAACCTTCAAATTATACTTTTTACTTTTGAATTTAATCCAATTTTTAGTATAACCGATGTATGATCTTAATCCTATCAATAACAAAAAGTTTATAAATAAAAACGGTATAGATAAATGTTTCGTTATCACCATTCCAACGTTTGCTATTGTTAACAGAAGCAATACATACCTGATTATTGTTTCTGTTAAGTTTGATAAAAAACTACGGGTATTAACTTTGGCTTCTCCATCCCCTAATCCGTACCTATAAGCTTCTTTTACGTATCCAACTGCCGCTTTATGACGCCCCCAAAAAACTCCCTTATGCTCTACTGGATAAATACTATATCCTAAAAATTTTATTTGTTTACCAAAAACCAAATCATCGGCTGCAAGAGTAAGCCATTCACAGTATCCTCCAACTTTATTGTATACTTCTTTGTAGTAAGCAATAGAACGTGAAGACGGAATAAACCATGATGCTTTTACATCTACGTTATAACCTGCCGATAAAACATATGCGGCCTTTGCGGGTATAGTTTCAATATCATCTTCAAGTACGCCAAATGCACCACCTACAACCTTTACGGCGGGGTTTTTAAAAGGAGTTATAAGCGTGTTAAGCCAATCTTTGGCAAACCTGCATCCAAAATCTGTACTAACTATTAGTTCATTTTTTGCAGCCCTAATAGCCATGTTTCTTCCTTCAGCAACATTACAACGATTTTTCTGTAATACAACAATAGGAATTTCAGATTTTTTGCTCCACTCCAAAAGCATCTCGTAAGTACCGTCTGTTGAACCCGCATCAGTAATTATAATTTCTGACGGATGTAATGTTTGTTGATTTAAATCACTTATAGTTTGCTCCAGGCGTTTATATTCATTAAATACTGTGGAAACTAAACTAAACTTTGTGTGACTCATAATAAGCTCCATTCGCATTAATTTTTTTACTGTAAAATAATTTCTTTACCCACGTTTGAAACCTTTTTTCCAGAATATAGCTGATACCGATAACCAAAACAATAAAAATGATTAGCCGGATTATAAAATATACTCCTGTACTTGAAAAAAACAGAATCTTACTAAAAAGAACTAATATTGGAAAATGTATGATATAAATGCCGTAGGAAATACTGCCTAACCATTTACCGGCATTAATAAAGCGCATGCTAATGTGATTTATAATTGATGTATTGCTAAAAAACAAAAACAAACTTATACAATAAAATATAGAAGATACGATTATGGTTAATCGCGTTTCGGAACTATAAGTTTTAATAAAAGTGTAAATGCAAAGTACTGGAATTACCTGAAGCACTAAAATCCAGATTTTTTTGTATCGAAAGTTAATATTGCTAAATACAGTAATAAAAACGAAACAATAAGGCAAAAACATTAAATCGGCGAAGCCTACTTTGGTTTTGGCCCAATAAATATTAGTTGGAAACTCCAAGTAATGCTTAAAAAAGTGCATACTTAAGTTATTAAAAATTGTAGAAGTGATATGAAAAGAACTCATTGATAATATTAAAAACACATTACTCATGAGTAAACTGGGTTTTGCATCTTGCTCTTTTGTAGTAAAATATCTAGCAATTATTAAACCTAATATCCAAAAACTTAAACCATTTAAATATGTAGAGATTATCGGTGTATGAATATGTGAAAAGAGAAAGTAATTAATAAAGCTTATAATTATAGAGCACATAAAAATCAAAAAAGGATTAATATTAAAATATGAAATTGGAATAAAAAGCAGATAATATACAACTTCGTAGTGTAATGACCACACCGGACCATTCTCCATTATTACAGGTGATAAAAGATCCTGCATTAAAGTAAAGTTACATATAACAGTAAAAAGTTGATAATTTGCCGATTTAACCAGAAGCGCCAATATCAGACTTATAAAATATATTGGATAAATTCTAACAAAACGTTTTTTTAAATAAATTAAAATTGTAGAAGACATTAACTTATTTTTATTACTTATTCCAATTACATAGCCTGAAAGCATGAAAAAAACTAATACGCATAAATTACCAGGCGGTAAAAATGCATTTAAAAAGCTGGGATGATAGTTAGCATCAATGTGATTCACAATTATATGTTGCATAACAACAATTACCGCGGCAAATCCTCTCAAGGCTTCTAAACTATTATCAATCTTTAAATTATCTGCTTTCATCTTTAACTAAGATAAAATATTAGTCGTGTTTATTTCTGTATGTAGTTCAAACGCAGCTTCAATAGCCTTATCCATATTGTAGTATTCCCACTCCGCGAAACGGCCTAATAAATAGATGCCCCGTTGCTCTAACAGAAATTTAGCTTTAGCAATTTCAGTACGGGTTCTTTTATCTTGTATAACATATGAATTAGGTTCATAATTAAATGCAAGAGGTTTAAGATTACCTGGAAGCTTCTTTATTTCTTCTACCATAACCCCATAATCTATTTTACCTGAAAACTCCACTACACAGGTTCTCCTTTCAGACCCAAGATTATTAGAATCACTGAAATTTCCAGTATAAATTATCCGATGAGCCTTTGTAAAGTCTTCTGGTATATATAACCATGATATATCATTTTCGTCTGTTTCACAAAATAGATTTGATGTACCATTTGATCGCAGTTTTTCCAAATAAGAAACATCTATGCCGCCATCAGATAATATCTTTTTACAAAAGTCAGGCAACTTTCTTACATCACCACAATAGATAATTTTATCATACTGCTGGTCGTCCTGTAATCTCAATTTACCATCTATATTCTCTATTTTACTAACTTCAAATTCGGTTTGTATGGTTAATCCGCTTTTCAGCCTATCCACGATAAATTGAGAGCCACCATATTTAGGATAATAAAATGAAGAATGAACCATATTTCCTTCTTCTTCACGCAGAATATTACTTTCAATAATTTCCTGAAGGTTTGGCATAGGTAATTTCCCTTCTAGCCATTCCATAGCCACAGTACTTAAATCAGTTTGCCAAATTTTTTTATTATAGGGTTTAAAATACAGCTCATAAAAGGTATTGCCGAAACTATTTTGCAAAAAAAGTTCAAAATTATCATGCTCAAAAGGTGAAATCTTAGGCTTTTTTTGAAGTTCAAGTAACTCGGTAGTGATTTTCTTAACTGTTATTTTATCAAATAAATAAATGTAGTTTTCTATCGGATAACCTATAATTGCATTGTTAAAAAAAACCTTCGCATTTCGTTTTGCCTTTACAAATTCATTGTCTCTATCAAAATGCGACCAAAACCACTCTAATACATGCTCGTTCCGGGCATTAAATACATGCCCGCCCACTTTATGGAATAAACAATTATTTACGCGTTCGCATTTTATAAGCCCACCTGGTCTTTCTCCCTTTTCATAAAGTACAACCTCATGTTCCGCTTGTAACATTCTGGCGATACTTAATCCCGATATACCAGTTCCTATTATAGCAATTTTCATATTATGTTTTATGTTTTCACTATTAGATATCGCTTAAAAGCTCTCTGTTAATTAATTCAATAAGTTCAGATGATTGTTCCCAATTAAATTTTCGAGCAAATAAAGCTTTGCTTTTTTTAATTGCCTCCCAATGTTCTAATGTTAATGTATTGGGATGCCAATCTTTCGCATTTGTCCAATCAATAAAACGATGATAGTCATTTGAACCAATTAAATCCTTTTGATTTTTAACAAATGTTTGAATAAGAATTTCATCCGGACTCGCATTTTTATCGGGAGCGGTATTAGCCTTAGCAATGTACTGAGTAATAGGATGATTGACTATATCGGCCTGTAATATTCTGTCAACCGTTTTCCTATTAAAGAAATACCAATCAGAACCAGCATATGGATACATTAGATCATTAAATGGCGTTTTATTTCTATCAATTGGAATTCTAATACTACGCCAATAGAATTTTCCTTTTCGTGATAAAAAAGGAATTTTCCCTATCCGTCTAGTAAAAAGAGCCTGATAATGCCATTTATATATACTTTCATACCGCAATCCCAAAGGATGATTTTCCATATAATAGTCACAATCAGCTTCTTCAAAAAAGTTTAATATCTGATTTATATTCTTTATTGGATAACAATTAGGACTAATTGAGATAAGCCAGTCAAAGTCAGGTGAAACTGTTTTAAGTTTCGTAAATGCATCAATAATGGCCGGAATTTTTGAAACATGCCCCCATTGCGTTTTATGATAAGGGATTACCATATTCAGATTGTACTTTTCAATTAGCACTTCGGAAAAGTCACTCTTGTTATAATCATGATGAATAGCTATGGTAGACCCAGGAATCTCATTGAGCCTAGTTAAAAGCCGTTCAAAAAGCTGATCAGGCTCTTTATGAGACAATATAGAAAATGCCAGTTTCATTTATTTTTTATAATTCGTGTAACTATTCTTTATTAAAGCGTTCATTATACTATATCATTTATATAGGATTTGAAATTTTCATTCCCATCTTTTAATACACCGTGTATTTTTTGCCATGATGTGCCTTTTATCCTATTAACTTTACTCGCAATTTTATAATACAATAAGTATATCTTTTCAATATTGCCAATCTTTAATTCACCCACATTCCCAAAGTTCTTAATATATTGAGCCTTTGATAAAGCATTACGCCCTTTAAATAACCATAAACTATTTAAAGTAGGTTTATAATTAATTTCATCTTTTATAAACTGCATTGCTTTAATCCCATCCATCCACCGGTCTTTATTTGGCACAGCCAAGTCAGTAATCTGGTTTTGATGCTGCCGATATATCACACAAGTTTTATTTTCATGGTAATAAGTACGAGCTAGTTTTCCAATTCGAAACCAATATTCAAAATCTTCATGAGTCATCAAATCTTCGCGCCAAAAACCTACCTTATCAATAAATTTTTTTTTAAATAACGCAGTTTGTGTAATATTACACCAACCTTGTAAAACAAGGTCACTGAACGCCCCGTCAGGTAACGGATAATATTGCATTATAACATCACTTTGTTTCCAGATATCATTTTCGTTAATAGCTTTAACCCATGGTCCATAAACAAAATCCGCATTTTTATCTTTTAATAGTTTTGCTTGTTCTTCAAGTTTATTAGTTGTCATCAGGTCGTCTGAATCAAAGAATTGTATAGCATCGCCTGTCGCTATTCTTAAACCCGTATTCCGAGCTGCCCCTGGGCCTTTCCCTGCATTTTTGGCAAATATTACTTGGTGCCGAAACTCGTTAATAACGCCATCTATATCATCTGTTGAGGCATCATCCACAACTATAACCTCATATGGCTTTAGAGATTGAGCCAAAATGTTATTTAAGGTTACAGGTAATAAAGAAGCCCGGTTTTTTACCGGAATTATTACAGAAATTTTCAATTTTACTTATTTTATTAATCCGGTTATTAATCTAACTAACAGCATAAAACTAAAGGCATTACCAATTGAATATTGTATTCGTTAATTGCTGCTATGTACCTCTTTTAATATCCAATTCCAGGTATCGCTCAACCCTTCTTTAAATAACACTTTAGGGTTCCAGCTATATACATCTGATGCCATTTTATTAGATAAAACGTTCACATCAACATCTCCCCTTCTTCCTGATATGTACTCTTTTCTAATTTTCCGGCCAGATATTTCTTCAATTGCATTTAATACCTCTATTACACTCTTTCCACTGCCAGAAGAAATATTTACAGTTTCTGATTTTGAATGATTTAATGCGTATATAAACGCGCTAATAACATCATCAATATAAATATAATCTCTAACAGTATCTCCGTTTCCAAAAACGTTAAACGGGCTATTTTCCAAAGCACACCTAAATGCTACTCCTATTAGCCCCTGCGCACCAAACGGATTTTGATACGGTCCATAGGGGTTAGACAATCTGAGAATTTGTATGTTCATATCGTAATTTTTTGCAAAAAAACTCAGATAGCCTTCTATAGTTTTTTTACTTTGGCCATACATAGATTTGGGGTCCAGCAAATGTGTTTCTAAAATAGGGATAGCTACAGGCTCTCCGTAAATTGTGCCTCCGGAAGAAGCATATACTATTTTTTTTATTTTGTTATGAGCACAAATTTCTAATAACCGTATACTAGGTATCAGATTTGAAAATATATCATAAATTCCACTATCAATAGAGGTACCTGGAAAAGTTGTTGAAACCAAGTGTACCACGCAATCTACATCAGATAAGGCCTTCCTTAAAGCTACTTCATCCATGAAATCCCCATAAACTAATTCTATTTTGTCTAAAAATTTAGAGAGATTTTTAACTGATCTGCTTGACCGTGTGAAAACTTTAACATTGACTCCATCATTTACTAATCTGCTGACCAAATTAGTTCCAATAAATCCGGCACCGCCAATTATTAAAATTTTTTTAAAATTCATAATAATAATTCAATTGCTTTAACACTCGTATTTAATAAATAAATAACAATTATACGCAATTTAAATTACAAATCCATTAAAAAAACACAACTTACACTAACACTATGTTAAAACAATCTCAGCCATCTTCTCTATCGGTTTTTCACTAAAAACCTTTAGAGCCGATAAATGTGCTTGATTAGCAATTTGCTTAAATTGAGGTTGCATATCCCAGGCCCGTTCAAGCGCGGCCTCAAAATATTTAGGCATTGCGGCCTCGGATAAAAATCCAGAAACAGAATCCTCTATCACTTCTCCGTGCCCACCTACATCTGTTACAACACAAATACGACCACATATCATAGCTTCGAGTACTGCGAGTGATAAACCTTCTGCTCTTGATGCCATAACCAGCATATGGTTTTCCTTCCAAATTTCTCGCGTATCTGACACAAATCCACCAAAAACTACTTTATCAGTTAAACCATACATATTTATTAACTCGTTTATATAAGTTTTATCTTCTCCATTTCCATATATATTTAATTTCCACGCCCGTTGTTTCCATTTATTTGAAGAAAGTGATTCCAGTAATACATCATGCCCTTTGTGAAGTACGTCTAATCTGGCTACGCACGCCATTTGCAGAACAGGATTATCATCTGGCCAAGGAAGCTGGTTATAAGAATCAAGATACGATACTGGGCTGCTAAAAATTGATACATTTTTTAGTTTTAAAGCTAATTGCCGCTCTGTTAAAATATAATTATGATGAGATACAAAAACAAAATGATCTGTTTTATTACAAAACCCCGTTAATATCATTCTCGACCCACTATCCAAGCATGTATTATCAGAGTTAAAAAGACTAATCATAACAACTTTTGCAGTTGCATTTTGATTGATATGACGAGCGAGGTCGGGGTACAAGATTAGGTTATTCATATTACCTAATGATAATATAATAGCATCCGGCTTCCAATCAAATATTTTTTTAAATGCAGAAATATATTTATGTTTTAGAACATGTATACGGCCATTTTTAAATCTTTTACGATAAACAATTAATCCTCCCTTGTTTTTAAAATTATCCAATTGCTTACACTTGCTATTAACTTCAAAAATTGAAGCCATTACCTGGTGTCCCTCTTCCAAACATTTTAATGAAGTTTGGTACCATAACTCTTCACTACCCGCCCAAGGGCTTCCCGGCACAGTTGATATAACAGCTATTTTCATTTTTTTAGTAGAAATAAGTTACTCGCTTAATAATTTTATTGTTTTTTTAATGCCAAAATACTCTTTTTTAATATTTCATGAATTTTATCCGGGTGAAAGCGCTCCTCATACATTTTTGTCGCATTTAATACCAATTGTTGCTGTAGTGTCCTATCATCCTTGAGTTTTAAAATACTGTCCACAAAATCTTTCGGATCCGGAGATGTACAAACTTCAGCAGAATTAAACTCCTTAGCAATAGCGGCAGCCGTACAATATGGAGGCCCCCATAGTAAAATTGGCTTTTGAAAACTGAGGTAATCTAAAAATTTGGTTTTAAAGCTAGTTGCCTCTATAATTTCTGAATGTTTATCAAAACCCATAAACAATAACAAACCGTCTACAGTTTCCATCTCTTTTTGCAATTGTTCAAAGCTAATTTGACCACCATAAATATTTGCTTTTTTTACATAATCATCAAACTCAGCCGACCAGCTTGGATTGCCTCCAAATAGCTTAAATGTAATACCCATGCCTTTTGCCGCTATAATTAATGCCTCCATCATTTTTCCATACCACTCACCTAAACTACCACCGAAAGCAACTATAAATGAGCTATCAGACTTTTTATCTGACATTTGTTTGTTTTTAAGTAGTGCACCTGTTGGATATACGATCACTGAATTATGATGTGGCCCAAGTTCTCTTTGCATCCCCTCAGAAGTACATAAAGCTAAGTCGCAACTGCGATAAAATTTCCTAAATCTACCCTCAATGAAGTTATGGAATCTTTTGTGGTACAAAGCATTATAGTACCACCAGTCATTAAAACTTCCTATAAGTGGCACATTTAGTTTTTTTGAAACTTGTTGGGCTAAAATGGCCATCCACGTCCAGGTACCCGCCATAGTAAATATTGCATCAGGTGCAAAATCTTTTGCATATTTAACAACATCTGAAGGTAAGAATAATGACCCGCCAGTCACACTCCATGTATGAGGCAACATTGAAAATCTTGTCTGGGAAACACGTTTCCACAGTTTGCCTTTATCAATAAGCATGTAAGGATATTTAACATCAAAGTTCTTTATTTGCTTGTCATTTGTAATAACAGCTATAGTAAAGTCATCTCTTTCACAAAAATGCCTGTAAAAAGTCATTGCACTACCCCATGTTGGTATTGGTGGAATGCTTGATATAAATAAGATCCTCATTTTAATTAATATTTATGAAGCAGATAAAGCACACCAATTTGCCTTTGTCTCTGCAAATAACGCTATATCTTCCATAACTTCTTCAATCGATGTTTCAGGTTCCCAGTTCCAAATTTGATTAGCTTTATTATAATCAAGTACCATCCACGGAATATCAAATGGCCGTTCTGTATTGGTGTTTTCTATCGTGCATTTACCTAATCTATTATCACACCATTCGGTTAACTGTGCCAGAGACATGCTATTTTTAACACCACCGCTTATATTTACAATTTTTGGTTTATCAGATTTTAATGGTTCAGCAAACTGTTTTTCGAACAATGAGATTAAGTCTTTAGGATGTAGGCAGTCTCTAACCTGGTAGCCTGTACCCCCAAAACCAATATATTTAAGCTGTTGTTTTTCTTTGTAACTATGTATCCAATATGCGAAAATGCCCTGACCCGGATGTCCGAACTGACCGGCACCTGCCATAACACCACATCGGTTAACCCAAACCGGAAAACCAAAAGTAATTCCATACTCTAACGCTAACTGCTCTGAATTTAACTTGGTACAACCGTATAAAGAAATAGGAGCTTGAGTTGAATAATTTTCTGCAACGCCGTTTAAAGTAATCCCATAGGGTAATATTTGCGATTTTTCAGGCACATAAGCATTATTTTGCACCTGCATTTTAATACCCGCAAGATCAGGTATGGAATAAACGCGGCTAGTGGATAGCAAAATAAATCCTGCCAGATTTGTTTTACAATATTCCAGCAAATTGATTGTTCCTAGTAAATTATGCTGTATAAGTTGTGAGCTACTGGTTTTACCATCAACCCCTGCCAATACACTTGGGTTAGCGGCAGCGTCTATCACCCAGTCAGCTTTTGGCAGTATTTCCAAATCGCTGGCTTGTCTTATATCTCCATAATAAACTTTAATTCCCAGCTGTTCAAGGATGGGCTTATTTATCCAACTACCTGATCTTATAAAGTTATCTATCCCAAAAACTTCGTAAGATGAGTTACATTCGATTAAAGCTTTTGCCAGGGTTGAGCCTACAAAACCACAAATACCTGTAATTAAAATTTTCATATAGGAATAAATTATGCTAACCGTCCCTTCCAGGCCTCAACAATTTGTCTGATCGTTTCGTCAAGTGAAATAGTTATGTCCCAGTTTGGATAATGAGCGCGCATTTTTCGCAGATCGCTATAATAACAAATATGATCCCCTTCGCGGTTTTTATCTGAATAAGTATAATTCATTTTTTTGCCCGAATATTTCTCAGCTATCTCAAAAGCCTCTAAAATAGAACATGTATTTTGTTTACCACCACCAATGTTATAAACTTCAGCTATACGTGGTGCTTTTATAAATTCTTCAGCAAATCTTGAAACGTCATAACTATGTATATTATCTCTAACCTGTTTGCCCTTATACCCGTAAATAGTGTAAGGTGTACCATCGAGGTTGCATTTTATTAAGTAACTCAAAAAGCCATGTAGTTCTACACCGCTATGGCTGGGGCCCGTAAGACAGCCCCCCCGCAAAACACAGGTAGGCATATTAAAATAACGGCCATACTCTTGCACACACACGTCAGCCGCAACTTTAGAGGCTCCAAAAAGTGAATGTTTGCTTTGATCTATCGTGAAAGTTTCTGGTATGCCGGTAAGGTATTTTTCGTCTGCGTATTCCCATCTTGTATTCTGCTCAACCATTGGTATATAATTAGGTGCGTCGCCATACACTTTATTAGTGGACATATGTACAAAAGGGATTGTAAGCGAATATTGGCGGGTTGCTTCCAATAAATTAAAAGTACCTACTGCATTAGTATCAAAATCATCAAAGGGAATGGCAGCGGCCCGGTCATGGCTAGGCTGTGCCGCGGTATGCACAATGGCATCTGGTGCTATCTCTTTAATGATATCTAATACGCCTTGCCTGTTTCTTATATCTAACTCAATATGTGTAAAATTCACCAAGCTATCTGTTAATTGTTTTTGGTTCCATCTTGTATCACCTTTTTCCCCAAAAAAAACTACTCTTTGGTTTCCGTCAATGCCGAAAACTTGCCATCCCAACGAATGAAAGTGCTTACATACTTCTGAACCTATCAGACCGGACGATCCGGTAACAATTATTTTTTTCATATTATTTCATTTATAGGAATGTGTCTTTTCCAGAATTGTTTGTTTTTTGGCCATCCATGGCATCCTAATGGCAACTTGCAATTGTTTTCCATATACAATCGTTTAGGTAAGGCTTCAAAGCTAAACTTTAACGCTGCAGCCGGGTTTGCAACTTTAAAAGAAGGGAACAACGAAGGAATAATAACTGACCATACTATATCCTCCCAAATAGGTTTTCTTTTGAAATAAAAACTTAGTTGCCCATTCAATAATATTTCATACCGATTTTTTGTTAGTTTATTTATTCTGTGTACCAATGCGTTATAAACTCGTTTTGGAAGCCTTGAGATAACCTTTTCGTACAATAACCAGTGTAATTTATAGTTTTTTAATTTGTTTAATATGTAGACACATGTCTGAATATTCCGAACTGAGAAGCCAGAGTTAAGGCCACCAATATACAATGCATTAGGTAGTGCTTCTAAATATCCTTCAAATAAAGGAGCACCTATATAATCGTAGTCAAAAATTTCATAGTTATGAAACTCTGAAGTAAAAATATAAGCATCCAGTTCATAAGTCATCATGAATTGGTAATTAATAAACATTTCATAAAATGAAATATCAACTTTCATTCTGTTATAGTTTTCGATAGATGACAACCATTCCGGATCTACTGGTTTGAGCAATAGTTCTGGGTTTATACTTAAATAATTATTAGTATCCATTCCTTTTGGAAAGACCAAGTAACAATCATAACTCCTTAAATGTTCACTACATGCACGTAACGATATCTCATCATCAACAGATAAATTTGATTTGTGTACAGGGATGATCACACACATTTGTCTATTTATGCCACCCTTCTCCATTTATCCTATTATAAATGCCCATAAACTATTGCCTTAGTGATAATTTTAGCTCGTAACGCTATCTTCTCTGGCAATGTCAGTTTTTTAACTATTACCGGTTCAGATAATTCAGGATAATAAAACACACTTAATTTTTTTATGCCATCAACATTGTTTTTTTTAAGAATAGATAAGTATTTGTCAAATATTCCTTTCAAATCAGGTCGGGTATCAAATGTAAACCTATTGCCATACGAACATATCAATTCAGGTTTATCAAATTTATAGCCGCTAAAATGAAAAAAACGCAGCTTGAACTCCTTGTTAACTAAATAACTATCAGCGATATCAGTACTTAAATAACGCTCGTGTAAATTCCAATGAGCAATATTATACCCGGGATGTTTAAGTATCAGATAATTATCGTACAAACAGGGTACGTAATTTATCCATAACTGATCATAAAACATACCAAGAGCTTGATTTGAATACCCATATTTTATAACGCGCTCATGCCACCAATCTAAAAAGTCTTTCACCTTTGGATAATTACTCAATGCGATAAAGCCCAAATTAAAAATACCGCCACCAAGTGTTTGATGGTCAGTAGGGCATTTACCATCATCAATAGGAGTAAATAAATGTGGTGTAATGATGATATTTTTTTCGTCCAGGGCATCCAAAACTTCATCAAAATAACTTTCAACTAAAATATCCGGATCTATATAAATTACTTTATCAGCATTATAATTATTAAATATATAATGGAAATAGGTTGGCTTTACAGCAGTATTTAATTCTATAATGTTATATTTAGCATGGATTTCATCAAATTCAGGCATATTTAAGATGTCAACAGGAATTACTTCCATACCTGCAAAAAAGTTATAATCCAAATCCGGGTGGAATTTGTCCACTAAACCAATAATAAATTTAGCTTCAGGATGGTGCTGCAAAAATGAATCGCCGGCAGCTTTTGCATGAGCCAGGTAATTATTAGAACAAATTGTGAACGCTACTAACATCATATTATATTTTTAATAACTTTTGCCGGTATACCCGCAGCCACGCAATTAGGTGGAATACTTTTTGTAACTACCGCGTTGGCACCAATTATAGAGTTTTTACCTATGGTTACGCCCGGTAACACACATACACCTTCACCAATCCAAACGTTGTCTTCAATTATTACCGGCCCCTTGCTTATCAAACTCCTGAGTACCGGTGGCTTACTTAACGACGCCGCGGTAACATCTCCATGCGAATGATCGGAAATATATACCCTACTTGCTACTAATACATTGTCTCCGATTACAATTTTATTTATACATCCTATATGGCAATCACTATTAAAGCTAACATTGTTTCCAATTATAATTTCAGGATTAAATTTCTGCTCGTGGTAATTATCCCAAGCTTCTATTCTGAAATTGTATAAAGCATTAAAATTATTGCCTATTGATATATATTGAGGGTTTTTAATTATCCTCGGGAGCGGAATCATAGCTCCTTCGCCCCAAAATTTAAACCTTTTTTTTTCCTGCTCGGCAATTTTTATATTATAATTATTTTCCGCTTCTAAAACTTTTTGATAATTAATCAACTTAAAAAAAACCTTAGCAACGAACTTTTGCAAATACTCCGCTATCATCGTCTAATAATCTTTTTTATTAATATAGGAAATACTGTTTTCCAAAATGATTTATATGACCAAAAAATAGGCACCATCAATGATAGTCCATTTTCGTTCTCAAACTTTTTACTGGACTTATTAATAAACATTGGAAAGAATGATTGTAAGAGATGATTATTTGTAATCCTTATCACCTTTTTATTAATCATCCCTTTGGATACTAATCTTTTTAATACATCATTATACCCCTTGCCAAATACCGTTAGCAATTTATATCCACCTGTGTTATCTGCCATACATGCTACAACTTGATCATTTATGGCAATATTTTGTTTCGCACTAAATACAATGGGTAATATCCAGCTCAATTGCACCAAGTTACTATCATAAAATTTTGGTATATGATCCAAATTAGCTAATAACGATTTATTTAAAATGTTTCCCGTATTAAAGGTACTCCAATAATTAACCCTGTCTATAAATTTAAGTGGATCATCATATTGGATGTAATTAATTGCTGTAGGCTTATTTTCTGTAGTGTAACTACCATTAAACCATAACCCGTTTAAATATATATTTCCAATATCATCAGATTTAAGCAAATCAAATATTAATTTGAGGTAACCAGGTAATATAAAATCATCATCAGAAAAAACCCACACATATTTAGCTTTGGCTTTTAAAAAGCATGCTGCTATATTCCGATCTGCACCGATATTTTCTGAGTTTTTATAATAGTTTATTGCAAACCCTTTATTAATATACTTATTAACTATCTCAGTAGTATTATCTTTAGAGTCATTATCAGAAACAATTAGTTCAATAGAGCCTTTAATATCATCACTTATTTGTGATAACATAGCTTCAAGGCATTTGTCCAAGAGCTTCGCTCTATTAAATGTTGGTATTGCTACAGTTAATAATAATTCTTCCATGCTAATTTCAATATTTTGCCGCAGCCGAGCCTATTTTATATAGTTTTTAATAACCTGTAGCATATAATCATAATGCGCATTGTTTAAGCCTGGCCAAACCCCTAACCAGAACGATCTGTTCATAATGATGTCTGTGTTTGGTAAATCGCCTATGCTTCTATGATTAATATTGGCATAAGCAGGCTGGCGGAGCAAGTTACCGCCAAATAACAAACGTGTACCAATCTTCTTCTCCTCCAGGTGTTGTACTAGCATATGACGGTCTGCGGCATCACCTTCACGCAAGGTAAGTAAAAACCCAAACCACGAAGGCTCACTATGTAAGGTTGCCTCGGGTAAAATGAAGATTTCTTCAAGCTCCTTCATTCGTTCGTGCAGGGAATTAAAGTTTTCTCTTCTGCGTTTTACAAAATGATCTACCTTTTTAAGTTGAGATACACCAAAAGCGGCCTGCATATCTGTAACCTTCAAATTGAACCCAATATGTGAGTAAGTATATTTATGGTCATAACCAAATGGTAGTGAGCCCAGTTGCTGTGAAAAACGGCATCCGCAGGTATTATCTTTGCCGGGTTCACAATAGCAATCTCTTCCCCAATCGCGAAAACTTTCTGCAATTTTACCGAGTTCAGGATTATTAATTAATACCGCTCCGCCTTCGCCCATGGTAATATGGTGTGCCGGATAAAATGAAAAGGTAGAGATATCCCCAAAGGTACCCGTTTTTTTACCTCTATAGGTGGCCCCCAAAGAATCACAGTCATCCTCTACCACCCAAAGGTTATATTTTTTAGCTACCCGCATCACCTCATCTAAATCAAATGGATTACCCAATGAATGCGCTATCATGATAGCTTTTGTTTTTGGCGACACAGCGGCCTCTATATCTTCGGCTTTTACATTATGAGTGGCAATATCTACATCAACAAATACGGGGATAGCACCAAATTGAATCATTGGGTTTACCGTAGTAGGGAAACCTGCTGCAACAGTTATTACTTCGTCACCAGGTTTTACCGCGCGATCGCCTAACTTTGGAGACGTTAAAGCATAAAACGCGACCAGATTTGCTGATGAGCCTGAATTAACAAGCAATGCCTTGCTAGCTCCAAAATAAGCTGCAAAATCTCTCTCAAAATCGTTGGCAAAACGTCCGGCAGTAAGCCAGCCATCCAATGCTGCATCAACACCCATTAACAGATCATCTTCATCTAAAACCTTTCCGGTAACCGGGATATAGTTTTCGCCTGCTATGATCGGCCTATTGATATTCGGTTGTATGGCTTTAGATAAATGTGCCTTAAGTTCGGGGTTGATATTTTTAAAACTATCCATATTAAAGTTTTATAGTTTATAAAGGCAGGTACTTATATACCTGCATGTTTATACCAGTTAATTGTTTTTTTTAACGCCAGATCAAAATCAATGGTTTGTTTTACATCCAGATCCTGCTTTATGGCCGTCGTATCGGGAACTGATACGGACGGATGCGCAGGATACTGTTTTGAGTATTTTACTAAAACCTCTATTTTATTAGAAAAGTTTGACGTTACTTTTCCAGACAAATCTTTTAATGATATTGGTTGATCGCCGCCAAGATTATAGGTTGCTCCTCTTTTTCCATTGGCTAAAGCTTTTAAGAGCCAGAAAGCCATGTCGCTTCCATATAAATAACTTCTTATCGTGTCTTCATTTCCTAAGATACGTATCGGGCCACCTAATATGCTATCTCTGATAAAGTTATTTATTGCCCAAGGTTTCTCCAGCCCCTGATACGGGCCGATAAGAGAAAAGGGACGAATGATAACTATAGGCAATTTTTGCTGGTTACGGTAGATGGCACATACTGTTTCGGCCATACGTTTTGATTCGCTGTATGCAGCTTTTACAGTATTACAGTCCAATACACCTAATTGATTTTCTTTAATTTGGGTTTGCGGGTGTATAGGCTGCCCATAAACATTATTTGAGCTTAAATGAATAAATTTGTTAATACTGGGTAATCGCAGGCAGGCATCCAGTATAGCATTAGTACCTTTATAAAAGGTATCCATAGTTTTAAGCGGGTTAATGGAATGTTTCCTATTATCGGGGGAACCAGCTGCATGAATCACCCACTTTACATCTTCGGGTATAATACCTACATTTCTAACATCCTGCTCAATCAGATTTATAAATGATTGTTTTGCCAGATGTGGAACTTCTTCCTTATACTCCTGAACGTTTCGGGCTAGAAGATATAATTTGATATTAAAATTGTATTCATTATTTAACAATGAAACTGCTTCAGCTATCCATTTACCAACAAATCCAGTTCCTCCGGTAATAAGTATAGATTGATCTTTAAGGCCTTCCAGCGACTCCAGATAATCTGATAGTGAAATTTCACAATCTGCCTTTAATGAATTTATGGTTTCCTGCTTCATTTTTTCTTTAATTTAACTAGGTCCAATACAACTTCTATGATCAGATCTTCCTGTCCGGCTACTACCTTCCGTCTCCCCAATTCAAAATATACGTCGCGCTGATCTACATTATATTCGTTTGATATTCTGGTTACATGTTTTGAAAAACCCGAGAATACCCCTGCCAAGCCGCTAACTATACTTTCAGATTTAATAATAGGTACTAAGGGCATAATTTCTTTTTCTGCAATATCTGCGGCATCTAATACTTTATAAAGGTCAATACCTGTGGTATAACCTAATTTGGATAATACCGCAACGAGTACTTCCAGTTGAGCATTACCGGCACCGGCACCAAAACCGCGGGCTGTACCATCAAGAATTGTAGCTCCAGCGTCAACAGCGGCTAAACTATTAGCTATGCCCATGCCTAAATTGTTGTGCCCATGAAAGCCAACCGGAACAGACAAACCGTCAACCAATGCGGCAATACGTTCGATTACATCTGAAGGGAGATAAGCCCCAGCAGAATCCATAATAATAATGCCTTCTGCACCATAAAGCTCCATTTTTTGAGCTTCTTCAACTAGTAATTCGGGCGAGGCCATATGGCTCATCATCAATACGCCGTATGCTTCTTTACCTTTTTCGCGGGCAAAGCCGAGGTGTCTTTGTGTGATATCAGCTTCGGTACAATGCGAGGCTACTCTGATCACGTCTACTCCAATTTCTATAGCTCTTTTCAGATCTCTTTGAATGGTGGCAAAGCCGGGAATTACGTGTATGCCTAGCTTACTTTTTGTTAAATGTTTACGGGCTGTTTCTAACAATACCACATCGGTTTCCAAGCTTTCGCCCACTTGTAGTGACGATGCACCCAAACCATTACCATGGCCTACTTCTACAATGGGTATTGCGGCTCTGTCTGCTGCCTGACAATAGATAGCTACCTGGCTGGCTGATAGTTGATGGGCCACTGCATGGTTACCATCTCTTAAGGTCGGATCGCTGATTAAAATGTGTTTCATTTATTTAATGTTTGATCTGATATGGTATCTTTCTTTTTCGCGTATTCTTCAGCCACAGCTATAGCAGCACAATTGATGATATCAAGGTTGCCTGCATATTTAGGCAAATAATCGCCCAATCCCTGAGCCTTCACCATAACAACTATTCGATTGTTTTCATATATAGGCCCAACCAATAACTGATATCCAGGCACATAGGTATTTATTTTTTTTACCATTGCTTTAACAGCTTTTGTTAAACCTTCAATATCCGGGTTTTTAACTTTGGCAAATATCGTTGTTTGCATATCAATGCAAGGATCCGCAGGATTCAGGTTTAATATAGCTTTAGTTCTTTTAGCGCCTGAAAACTGTCGTACGCCTTCTTCTGTGGTGTCTATATATTCATCCAAGTTTAAACGTGTTGCAGGTCCTGCACTACGCGATGAAATACTTGAAACTACTTCTATATATTCAACATCAGTATGTGTTTGCCCAATAAGATATGCAATGGGGATAGACGCCTGCCCTCCGCAGGTTACCATATTTACATTCTGATTGGTAATAGAATCTTCCAAATTTACTGCTGGTATACTCAAGCCGCCCAATTTGGCAGGAGTCATATCCACTACAATTTTGCCAAGTTCTTTTAATATTGCCCAATGGTGGAAAGCATCTTTTGCTGAGGTAGCATCAAACACCAGATCGCAGCAATCCGGATCTTTTACAATAGCGTTTATGCTTTGGTCTGATACCTTTACCCCTAAACTTATAGCTTTAGCCATACCAGGAGAAGATAGATTTCTTCCTATAAACAACACACACTCTAAATATGATGAGCGCTGAATTTTGATCAGTAAATCTGTACCAATATTACCACTACCTAATATAGCTACTCTTAATTTGCTCATATTTTTAATTTATTGTACCTCAATATCCATTGATTTTGGATGTAATCCACTCAACATATTTGTTCTTAATTCTTCCCTGGATATAAATGGCGCCAAATCTTCTAGTGGCGGAGAGATCAGGGATCCGTCTTTTTGTATGGCTAAGGCTAATTTAGGTACAAATGTTTGCTGCGGATGCATAAACACTTCACATATTACAGGCCCGTTATAGGCTTGAACTTCGGGGATATACCGATCAAAATCTTCCCAGGTTCTAATCCGAAAGCTTTTGAATTTAAAGGCATCAGCAAGTGCGCTAAAATCCGGACAACTTACCCCTGATTTTAAGTCTGTACCGGCTGCACGCCCTTTAAACAAAGCCTTCTGTGTATGTTTAATCATCAAATAGCCATCATTATTAAATATAAATAATTTAATTGGAAGCTGATGATGGGCCATCGTTTGCAGTTCCTGGAGGTTCATCATCATTCCACCATCACAATTCAGGCACATTACTTCGCCTCTATTTGTAGCAAACGACGCTCCTAAAGCCGCAGGTAAGCCATAACCCATTTCGCCTAAACCAGTTGAGGTCATTAAACGCTGCCCTTTTTTTAATTTCAAGGCCTGATGTCCACTCAATAAAGCAGTTCCCATATCGGTTACTATGATTTGGTCATCTTTCAAATAATGGCTCAACTTTTCCATAAATGGATATGAATTGATAAAACCATCACGGTCTGGATGATCTGTCGGAGTTACCCAAGGGTATTTTTCTCTGTAATTATCACAAATACTAACCCACTCTACATAATCATTTGTTGGTTGTTCGTTAAGTTGGGTTGTTATCTCCTGCAAAAAGTTTTTGGCATCGGCTACTATGGTATGTTTATAACGTGCCTGATATTTCAGGAGTTCTTCTTTATCAATATCAACTACAGCGATCTGTGCATCACGGGCCAGTTCGTTAATTTCATATCCTATTTGCGAGATAGCCATCCGGGTCCCTATACACAATAAATAATCACAATTCTGCAATACAAAATTGGCACAACGCTGCCCATAAGTACCAGCTCGGCCATAAACCAATGCATGATGCGAATCGACCATATCAATACCTGCCCAAGTAATGATCGCCGGTATTCCAGACTGCGCTAATAACGGCTCTATCAATTCTACTCCTTTTGCTAATCTGATACCATGCCCTAACCATATTAAAGGGCGTTTGGCTTTTTTAAGATCCGTTACGATTTGAGCTACCTGGTTACTTAAGTTTATTTCAATATCACTTTCTTGGTTCTTTTTAGCAATGTAGGGGCTCAACAATTCATCATCTATAATTGTTGATTGAATATTCATTGGAATATCTACCCACACCGGCCCAGGACGGCCTTCTGTGGTAATTGCATATGCTTTCTCCAATTCATTTTTTGTTTCTTTCGGGTCGAGAATACGGCTCGCGTATTTAGTAACCTTTTCAACCATTAATGAACTATCATAGCCTTGGACGCCCCACATCCGTAAATTTTTATGTGGTTCTATATATTTTGAATTTTCATTACCAGATATAATCAGCCCCGGGATAGAATCTGCCCAGGCACTTACAACGCCCGTTACCCCATTTGTTGAACCCGCTCCGGTGGTTAAAAGTGCTGCCGTTACCTTACCTGTAATGCGATAATAAGTTTGCATAGCCATACACGCAGCCTGCTCGTGATGAACACAGACGATTTCTGTATATCCTTTGCTAAATATCGAATCAAATATATGGGCATTGCCTGCTCCTATTATTCCAAATACATGCCTTATTTCTTTCTCCTCTAAAAAATCCGCTATCGCATCACTTATTTTCATTAAACTCTTCTTTAAATATACTTAAACCATTGTGATCATCCGCGTTATAAAAATTATACGTCTTTAATAATGCATTATTTAAATTTATTAAAACTTTTAAACCTAATTCATTTTTGGCCCGATCTATATTGGGCACATATCTTTGAACCGGTGTGCGAGTGTTTTTTTCTTTAAGAATTGTTACTGCGGTATGATGATTAGCTAACTCGGAAATCATGTTAGCTAATTCAGCAATAGTAATATCTTCATCAGACCCCACATTATATGGCCGGCAAGGTTCCCCTTTTAATAAAATCGTTAATAACCATATAACCAAATCTGCAGCATAAAGATATGATCGATAAGGAGTACCATCACCATTTATTTTTATTGGTTTTCCATTTATAACGTCGCTGATAAAATTGCCAACAGCAAAATGTTTATCAAGAGGAAGATAAGGGCCTGTAAATGCAAAGCATCGAGCAATTTTGGAATTTACCCCATATTGATTAAAATATATCGCTGCCAGCATCTCAGCTACTCTTTTTCCTTCGGAGTAGGCTGCTGCTGCATTTATAACAGGAGCAATATTTGTATCTTCGGATAGGTGTGTAATGTCTTCAGGTTGTTTACCATATACAGCACCCGAACTTGTATGTAAAACCGCTAGTACTTTTTTATTTTTAGCCAATTCAAGAACATGCTTTGTGCCCTCAAATATTGTATCAAACATATCCAGTGGATATTCTAGATTCACGGATACACTAGCTTCAGTTGCGGCATGTATGATGTAGTGAAGCGGAACATCTGGAAAAACAAAATTCTTAATATCACCCTTTATAACATGAATATATTGTTGTTTAAAATGAGGAAATTTTTGCAAAAAAGTTTCAGGGTCGCGACTTAAAACATAAAATGTACTTGAAAGCGACAATTGATTAGAAGCATAGGCAAAGCTCTCTAGCAACCACTTCCCAAAAAAACCAGTACCGCCAGTTATTAAAATAGTTTTTTGCGCAAACTGCTCCCATAACGTAGTAGTATTGTTCAATATATGCCTTAAATCAATTTCTGAAATACTTTTCATATTACGGAGTCTGATTTAAAAATTCTGTTATCTGTTTTTCAGTAAAACCTACTATCTGATCGGCGTTATCAAAATATTGTTTATACCAATCAATAGTATATTTTAATGCTCCCATAGCATTAAGTTTAGGCTGCCACCCAATTTCTGTTATTGCTTTACTAATATCAAGTTTCAACAGTCCAGCTTCGTGTGGCCTATCTGCTGGCTGATCGATAAAATACTCACCTTTTCCCCAACATTTTATAGATAGGTCAACCATATCTTTAACAGGTAAAGCATCGTTAAAATGAGGCCCAAAATTAAAAGCCTGGCTATATTTAACAGGTTCGGTAGTTAATTTAGCGCCTAACAACAAATATCCCAGCAATGGTTCAAGCACATGCTGCCATGGCCTGATCGAATCAGGATTACGTATCTCAATCTTTATATTTTTTGACAAAGCCCTCACTATATCAGGTATCAACCTGTCTTTTGCCCAATCACCACCGCCTATCACATTACCTGCACGGCCTACAGCTATGCTTTTTTTGTGCCTATTGAAAGTGTTAATATTAAAAAACGAATTGCGGTATGAATCAATTACAAGCTCGGCACAAGCCTTGCTGGCACTATAAGGATCGTAGCCACCTAACCGGTCGTTTTCCCTATAAGGATATGCCCATTCATGGTTATGGTAAACTTTATCGGTGGTAATCAAAACCACATTGCATGGTTTTTCTAATAGCCTTACAGCATCTAATACATTGGCTGTACCGATCGCATTTACTTCGAACGTTTCGGCCGGAATATCATAAGATAACCTAACTAACGGCTGCGCCGCAAGATGGAAAACATAGTCGGGTTGAAAATTTGTTATTGCCTTGCTAAGCGTATCTTTATCACGCAGATCCGCTATTATGGAATCACAAAGCTGACCACCACCTATCAAATTATACAAGTTAAATTCATTTTCGGGGGCTAGGGCATAACCTTTTACTTCGGCACCCAGCATATGCAATATCTTAAGCAGCCACGATCCCTTAAAGCCTGTATGCCCTGTAAGAAAAATCTTTTTTCCTTGATAGATATTTTTTAAAGCGTTAATCATGTTTTACCAAATTTTCCAGGGTGCTTTATTTACGTCCCACATCTCATTCAGGTCATTTTTATCTTTCAATGTATCCATTGGGCGCCAAAATCCGTCGTGTTTAAAAGCATCCATCTGACCCTGTAGAGCAATTTCTTCCATTGGCCCTTTTTCCCAAATTGTTCCATCGCCATCTTTGATATAATCAAAAACATTAGGCTCGCATACAAAATAACCTCCGTTAATCCACGAACCATCTCCTTTGGGCTTTTCAAAAAATGAATGCACTTCGTTTTTTTCGTTGATATCTAAAACCCCAAACCTGCCTGATGGTTGTACTGACGTAACTGTGCAGTATTTACCATTAAGTTGGTGAAAATCAACTAAAGCTTTTATGTCTATATTACCAACGCCATCACCATATGTTAGTAAAAATGGCTCGTTATTAGTATAATGCTGAATTCGTTTTATTCTTCCACCCGTCATTGACTCGTTACCTGTATCAACCAGGGTAATCTTCCATGGTTCAGCCTGAGAATCATGAACTTCTACAGAATTAAGTTTTAAATCTATCGTCACATCCGATTTATGTAAAAAATAATTCGCAAAGTATTCTTTGATCACATAGCCCCTATAACCTAAGCAAATTATAAAGTCATTATACCCATATTTGGAGTATATTTTCATAATATGCCATAGAACTGGCATTCCGCCAATTTCTACCATAGGCTTGGGTTTCAGAACTGTCTCTTCCGATAGTCTGGTGCCTAATCCACCTGCCAAAATTACTACTTTCATAGGTTGTTTTTTATATTTGAATTATTATATCATCTGTATAAGGATAACTGCAACATAATAAACACTCATCTTCTGCAACATCATCGGGCATTTTATCTACACCAATAACTTTTACTTTACCGCTTAATAATTTTGCCTTACAGAGCGTACAAGTACCCGTTTGACATGAATAAGACAGGTCCATATCTTGATCTAAACCACTGTCTAAAATACTTTTGCCTTTTACAATTTCTATAACACTTTTTTTTCCGCCCTCAATAATTGTAACCATGCGTGTTTGAATATCATCTAACTGCTGTGAATCAATTAAAACTTCAAATTCTTCTGTAAATATATTTGTTGCTGGTACTTCCAATTTTGATAATATAGCTTTTATAGTATTTTTCAAACCAGTTGGCCCACATATATAATGCACTGAACCAAATAATTCTTCTTTATTGGATACAACTGACATGATTTTAGATTCATCTATGCGCCCTGAGATTTGATAGTTTAAATATATGTCCTCAGGTATGCCCGTGTAAAAATTCCAAACTACAAGGCTTTTATTGAATTTTTCCTTTAAAGCATTAATTTCTTGCTGAAATATAGTATGTTCAGGATTTCTATTACAATAGAATAAACTCACTTTTGTATCAGGAGAATGATTTAATGTAGTTTTTAAAATTGACATTAACGGCGTAATACCACTGCCCGCCCCCCAAAGCATAATATGCTGATTGTTTGGAATACTGCTAGGATCATAAATAAAATCTCCCATAGGTTCCATTACTTCAATTATATCATCAACCTTTATATGGTCGTAAAGGTAATTTGATACTACGCCGCCTTGAATACGCTTTATTGTTATTTCAAGATATAAATCAATATCAGGAGCAGAGGAGAATGAATAGGGGCGTAAATATTTACGCCCGTTAATTCTGATAATTAATGTTAAATATTGCCCGGCTTTATATTTTATTTTTTTTAACCCAGGCTGTTTAAAACGTATAGTTATTACATCGGATGTATCCTTTATTATGTCTATTACTTTTAATGTAAAATATTGCATTTGATGTTAAGTAATTCAATAATGATGTATTTCGTCCTTCAAAATTCTTTTTATTGTTTTTGTACAATTATATCAGATCGGCTGAGTTTTCCATGATAATTTCGGCCTGATTATGCCCCACCAATCTCCAGTATATTCCTTTCTCATTTCTCCGGTCTCTTCAATCGAGAACGAAAGAACTTCTTCGGCTATCCCAATATCTTCCATATCCTCGGGTACCAAAAAGGCACTGATTATATAATTTTTATCGTTTAGGAAATTAGCTGGAATTTTACATACAGATCTATAAATACCTTTTTTAAGTGGTTTACCGTAAAACTCATCAACAATCAGACTTGCTGATGGTGCATTAAATGTTGATAGTATACATGTACCTAAACTATCAAGCAAATGAATACTAGGCGTAACAACAGAATCGTTTCCGATTACTTCGTATTCAAATTCAATACTTATTTCTTCATCAATGGCAAAATTTGTTGTTAAACCCCTAATAGAGGATACTAACCTTAATGCTGAAAAATTAGCTCTACTGCTAGTTTTACTGGTGTTTATATCGCTCCCTAGTACTTCGGCCCCGCTTTCTTTTCCAGACCTTATATACCTATCTATGATTAACCTTGTATCATCAAAGTCCTGAAGCATGCCATGCTTCAATAGTACGGATTTAGTGCATAAGTTACTTATAGCTGCCATATTGTGGCTTACAAACAGTACTGTCCGCCCTTCTCCTTTGCTTACTTCGCCCATTTTTCCAAGGCATTTTTTCTGAAACTCTGCATCGCCTACGGCAAGTACTTCGTCAACTATCAATATTTCCGATTCCAAATAGGCCGCTACAGCAAAAGCAAGCCTTACGTACATTCCAGAAGAATATCTTTTTACAGGTGTATCAATATATTTTTCAACACCGGCAAAATCAACTATTTCGTCAAACTTTCGTTTGATCTCGTGCTTGCGCATACCTAAGATAGCTCCGTTCAAAAAAATATTCTCTCTACCAGATAGATCCGGGTGAAATCCGGTTCCAACTTCTAATAAACTAGCTACCCTGCCTTTTATTTTCACCGACCCTGTTGTAGGCGCAGTAACCCGGCTTAATACTTTTAATAAGGTACTTTTACCTGCACCGTTACGGCCAATAAAGCCTACTGCATCGCCTCGTTTAATGTCAAAACTTATATCGCGTAATGACCAAACATATTGGCTATTACCGGTTTTAGTACGATCATTGGTCTCTCCTATCTTTAGATAGGGGTCTTCTTTACCTCTGATAGTATACCACCAACGATTTATATCATGAGCCAAAGAGCCAGTACCTATTTGCCCCAAACGGTATTGCTTTGATAAATTTTCAACTTTGATAACAGTATCACTCATATATAATTTCTTATTAATTCCCTTAATAGGTCAAGGGAGATAATGTATCGCGCTATTAATTAAACGGTATCCATAAAGGTTTTTTCAACCCTATTGAATGATATAACGCCAATTACCAAAACAACTATCATAAAACACACGCTATATAATATCATATTCAGATCAACTGTGCCCTTTCCAAACAAAGAAAATCTGAATGCCTCGACTATTGAAGTAAGCGGGTTAATTTGAAAAAACCAATTGTATTGTTTTTGTTGTTTTAAAAGGTAAGAATATGGATAAATTATGGGTGTAATATACATGCCCAATTGGACTATAAATACTAATAACAAAGCAAAGTCGCGATACTTTGTTGTGAAAGAAGAAACAATAATACCACAGCCTAAACCTATACCGGCTAATAACACAATAAGAAAAGGAATACATAACCAATACCAGGTTAATACTATTGGTACACCTTTTGCAAAATAAAACCCTAACATAAATATGATCAAGAGTGAAAATTGGATACCAAACTTGGCGATATTTGATAATACAATGGAAAGGGGTAACACCAATCTGGGGAAATAAACTTTACCAAATATTGATGAATTAGTAACAAAAGTATTTGATGTACTAGTTAGGCAGGTTGAAAAATAGGTCCAAACAGCTATACCGGACAAGTAAAAAAGCGTTGGTTCAATATCGTCAGTTGGAATATTAGCTATTCTACTAAAAATAAAATAATACATTAAGGTGGTAAATAAGGGCTGTATAACATGCCATACAGGCCCTAAAATTGTTTGTTTGAATTGGGCAACAAAATCTCTGCGAACAAAAAGCCACATCAGATCACGGTAGTTCCAAACTTCCTTTAAATTAAAATCTAAAATCTTACTTTCAGATTTAATTTCCAGATCCCAGTGTTCTTTCATTATTGTGGTTTTATAGATAATATTATTAATGTTAGCTATTAAAGTTTATTCAAATTGATTTTTAATAACATATCCTGAATCTTTCAATAACTTTTCTTTGCGGAAATGATTTACGTCAGCATCTACCATTTCTTTCACCAGCATAGCAAGATCATATTTTGGCTTCCAACCTAATTTGGTTTTAGATTTTGTAGGATCGCCGATCAACAGATCAACTTCTGTAGGGCGGAAATATTTCGAATCAACAGCTACAACTTCCTTACCTATCTCTATTTGATATTCCTGATTGGCACATGAAACAACAAACGCTTTTTCGTCTACACCCTCGCCCTTAAATTCTACTTGTATGCCTACTTCGTTAAAGGCCATGCGTACAAACTCTCTTACGCGGGTGGTAACGCCCGTAGCAATTACATAATCTTCGGGTGTATCTTGTTGTAATATCAAGTACATTGCTTCAACATAGTCTTTTGCATGTCCCCAATCTCTTTGAGAATCTAAGTTTCCGAGAAATAATTTATCTTGAAAGCCTAATGCTATTTTGGCAACCGCCCTTGTGATTTTACGTGTTACGAAAGTTTCGCCACGTAACGGACTTTCGTGATTAAATAAGATACCATTACATGCAAATATCCCATAAGCTTCGCGATAATTTACTGTTATCCAATAGGCGTACATTTTAGCTACAGCATATGGCGACCGCGGATAAAACGGTGTTGTTTCTGATTGCGGAACAGCCTGAACCAACCCATACAACTCCGAAGTTGATGCCTGGTATATTTTGGTTTTCTTTTCTAATCCTAAAATTCTAATGGCCTCTAAAAGGCGCAAAGTACCTATTCCGTCGGCGTTAGCGGTGTATTCTGGCGTATCAAAGCTTACCTTAACATGAGACATTGCACCCAAATTATAAATTTCATCGGGCTGTACCTGCTGAATTATTCTTATCAAATTTGTTGAGTCAGATAAATCGCCATAATGCAGCTTGAATTTTACATGCGTATCATGAGGATCTTGATATAAGTGATCTATTCTGTCAGTATTAAACAACGAACTTCTTCTTTTAATACCATGTACTTCGTACCCTTTTTTTAACAAAAGCTCAGCCAGATATGCTCCATCTTGACCAGTTACCCCTGTGATTAATGCTTTCTTCATTTTAATAAATTATATATAATCTTAGTAACTACTACTAGCCCTTTTTACCAAAAATTCGTGAGAAAATTCCGGCTTTTTCTGTCTCACTTCCATTTCCATAGCCGTAACCATAACCATAACCATAGCCGTAACCATAGCCATAACCATAAATGGAATCACCTTTTTGATACTTGATATCATTTACAATTATA
>JANXTT010000026.1 GCA_025352225.1 Mucilaginibacter sp.
CAGCATTTATGGCTAAGCAAATATTGGCTACTTACGGTATACATATCCCGGTTGTTACTACACTACATGGTACTGATATTACGCTGGTAGGAAAAGACAGAACTTATAAACCTGTTGTTACTTTTTCAATTAACCAAAGCGACGGTGTAACCGCGGTATCCAATAACCTGAAAGAAGATACCCTTAAGTTTTTTGAAATAGAAAACGAAATTAGGGTAATACCTAATTTTATCGACCTGCAACGGTTTAGCATGAAAGCCAAGGATCATTTTAAAAAGGCTATTGCACCCGCCGGTGAGAAAATACTGATTCATACTTCCAATTTCAGAAAAGTTAAGCGGACTGATGATGTGATCAGAATATTTGCAAAGGTGAATAGTGTAATACCGTCTAAACTATTAATGGTGGGTGATGGGCCCGAACGCTCTGAGTGTGAGCAATTGAGCCGCGACCTGAATGTAGGGGATAATATTCGCTTTTTAGGAACGCAGGAAGCTATTGAAGAAATCCTGTCAGTGTCTGATCTTTTTATGATGCCATCACAGTCTGAGAGTTTTGGCCTCGCAGCTTTAGAAGCCATGGCATGCCGCGTTCCGGTAATTAGCTCTAACGCAGGCGGCCTACCCGAATTGAATGTAGAAGGTGTTACCGGCTTTATGTGCGAACCCGGCGATGTAGAGGGAATGGCCAAAAAATCCATTTTTATTTTACAGGATGATGCCCGGCTTGAGCAATTTAAGGGCAATGCCCTTGCCAGGGCAAAAGAATTTGACCTGAGTTTGATATTACCGTTGTATGAAAATTATTATAAAGAGGTTATTGCTAAAAGTAAAGTTATAGTTATCAGATAGGGATTGCAATGCGGCTAAAATTAACTTTGGCAGGGTTTGTGCTTATCAATTAAATATTACTAATATACTATAACAAAAAATCATGAAAAAATTATTTCAAATCAGTTTTGCCTTACTTGCTGTGGTAATGCTGGCATCAAGCTGTTCGTCACTTATAAATAAAACAGCAGGTGGTGCTCGTAGCAGATTTGCGGGAACATGGGTGCTAAACAACGTTGGTTATGAACGACTTATAAACAATACTGTACAAAAAGTATTTGATCAGGCCCCACCCACGGCATTTGTGGGCAGCACATGGACATTAACCAATAGTGGTAACGGCCAATACGCCTTAACTGATGGCACAATACAAAGTATTTTCTGGTCTTATTATAATCCTGGCAACGGGGTTGAGCCTTCTTTTCAGTTTAAAAAGGTATACCAGGGCGACAAACCCAAAAACGTAGGTGATGGTTACCGTTTAAATATTGGTAGTGCAGATGCTACGGGCATGATATTAAAATCTCCGGTAAATATGAACGGGAGTATAGGTTATGTTGTATACTCTTTTACAAAAACCAAGTAAGTTTTTTATGCAAAAAAGCGGGCGCGATTAATAATCGCACCCGTTTTTTTGTGGTTTAAACCTATTTGCTTGAGGCAAATTTAAGGCACGAGGGGTTACCAACCTCTATTTTGTTATCGGTATAAGTAAGCTTACCCGTATTTTTATTGATCCTAAAAACGTATACATCGTCGGTGTTTTGATTAGCTACAAGTAAAAAATTACCAGTAGGGTCAATTATAAAGTTACGTGGTGTTTTACCCAAAGTTGATGTTCTTTCCACAAAAGCCAGTTTACCGGTTTGAGCGTTAATTGCAAATACCTCAAGTTCATTCGCATCGCCGCGATTAGTGGTATATAAATATTTCCCGTCAGGTGATACGTGAATATCCGCGGCTCCTAGTTTTCCGGCGAAACCATCAGCAACTAACGTCTGCGATTGCAACTCCTTCAACTTGCCATTGTTATAATCATAGGCGGTAACTGTAGCACCCATTTCCTGTATCAGATACATAAACTTACCATTGGGGTGAAAAGCGATATGCCTTGGCCCATTGCCGCCAACAACAGATACATATGGCGTTGAAGCAGGTGTTAAGGGTTTCTCGGCCTTAGGGTTATAATTACATATATTTAATTTATCGGTACCCAGATCGGTATATAAAAGAAATTTTTCGTCGGGCGATAAAACAGCGGTGTGAACATGCGGCTTTTCTTGTCTTTCTTTATTGGGCCCGCTGCCTTCATCTTGTATAGTTTGCGATGGGTTGCCTAATGACCCATCGTTTTTAACGGGCACAACTGTTAAACTGCCCCCTGTATAATTAGCTATAAAAGCGTTTTTATTGGCTTTATCAACCGATATATAACACGGGCCGGCCCCATTTGATGGTACTTTATTGATTAGCTTAAGCGTACCCGAAACTGGTTCAAACGTAAAAGAGCTTACACTACCAGCGCGATCATTCCCTACTTCGTTTACCGAGTAAACAAATTTTTGGCTTGCAGAAATTGTCAGGTACGACGGATTATTGATGCCGGTAATTTTGTTAAGATAACTAACCTTACCAGTGGCCGCGTTAAAATGATATACGTAAATACCCTGGCTTTTGCCGGTGGTGTATGTTCCAACCAACAAATCGTATACTTTACCAGCTTTAGTTTGCGCACGCGTCAAAGCGGGGTATGTAAGCAATATAATCAAAAGAAATTTCTTCATTGTAGTTAAGATTATAATATTGGTGCAAGTTAGCAATTCAACATAAAATACAAAACCTCCTGTTTTGGCAGGAGGCTTAAATATTATCATTTTATCAAATGTTTCAGTTGTATTATTTCCTGGTCTTCCAGGTATCTCCAGCGCCCGCGGGGCAAATCTTTTTTGGTTAAATTAGCATATACCGCTCTATCCAATTTTACCACATCGTAACCTAAATGCTCAAAAATACGGCGCACTACCCTGTTTTTACCACTATGTATCTGAATACCAATTTCTCGCTTGCTGCCGCCTTGTACATACGATACAGAATCAGGTTTAATTAAACCGTCTTCGAGTTCCAAGCCAAAACCTATTTTATTCATATCACCCTGTGATAAACTCTTATCCAGCTCAACCTGATATAATTTGGTGATATTACTTCGTGGATGAGATAATTTATCAGCCAGATCGCCATCATTGGTCATTAAAAGTAAACCAGTGGTGTTACGGTCGAGCCTGCCAACCGGGTATATACGCTCTTTACTGGCTTTTTCAACTAGGTGCATTACGGTACGGCGTTCTTGTGGGTCTTCAGTAGTAGTAATATAATCTTTGGGTTTATTCAATAATACATAAACCATTTTTTCACGTTTTAAAGTTTCGCCATTGTAACGAACTTCGTCTTTATAAGGGTCTACTTTATGGCCCAATTCGGTTATTACTTCTCCGTTTACAGCAACAACACCCGCCACAATCAGTTCATCGGCCTTACGGCGCGAGCAGATGCCTGCATTAGAAATATATCGGTTCAAGCGTATTTTACCTTTATCTGCCTCCGGAGCTTTTTTACGGCCACGTAGTGTTCTTTCTGGCTTCTCTTCGCCAGGCTCGGTAATCCCTTTTGGTGTAACACGTTTTGGCTTATCACCCGACCGATCTTCCCTGTTATATGGAGTACGCTTAGGGTCGCCATCGTTACTGGCTGAACGGGCACGGAAAGGCCTGTCATCAACACTTGTAGTCTTGCGCTTAGGTGCAGCATCACCATCTCTTTTAAAACCGCTTTCGCGCGATAGCCTTTCAGAAAAATCTTTTGAGCCCGATGGCTTGCGTTTAAAATCAGCGCCTTCTTTTTTGAAACCGCCTTCTCGCGGTGGCCTTTCAGAAAAATCTTTCGAGCCTGATGGTTTACGTTTAAAATCGGATCCTTCTTTTTTGAAACCGCCCTCCCGCGGTGAACTATCAGAAGAATCTCTCGTCCCGTAAGGTTTGCGTTTAAAATCTGAACCGCCCTGGCGTGATGAGCTGTCTGATGTATCTCTTGTCCCGTAGGGTTTACGTTTAAAATCTGAACCGCCCTCGCTTGATGAACTACCTGAAGAATCTCTCGTTCCGTAAGGTGTGCGTTTAAAATTGGCTGCACCTTCCTTTTTGAATGCGCCTTCAGAAAAATCTTTGGCTCCATATGGGCGGCTCTTAAAATCGCCGGAAGGTTTACCTTTATATTTTTTATCCCCGTCTTTACCGTCGGGTTTATTAAAATTTTTGTTAAATGATTTTTTATCCCCCGATGCTTCGCCGTCAAATTTCTTTTTTGGGCGGTCGTCCGCTGACTCGGATTTTTTGAAGCCTGAGCTTGCTGTTTTGGGACGGGAAGATGAGAATGATTTTTTATTATTGTCGGCCCCGGAGCCGGAAGATCTGCGGGATGAATTACTGGACCTGTCGTCGCGACTGTTCCCTGATTTTTTAAATGTCATATTTTATTGATTAACGCTATCTCAGCGGTGATGCAAAAATAACCTTTTTAAACTATAACATCAAATTAAAAAAGAGCTGGTTTTAAGCAGAAATATATTGTTTGGGTTAAAACAAAAACAAGCTAAAGCGGTTATAAATACCTGTTTTGATGCCAGTAAATGAGTTTTTTTTACCGCTAAAAAAACCGCCTTGCCGATACTTTATAGGCAGATTTCAAGAGCAATAAAACAGAATTACAACTATGGGATTGCGATAAGTGTTTGACAATGTGCATCATCTAGGTTATCTTTGCCCCACTCTTTAACTAAAAGTTTGACGTATGATTAAAAGGTTTATGATTAAAAAACACCTAATAACGTGCTCCGTTATGATGGTGATGATGATCATTTCCAAGCTGTTTATTTTTAGTAAAAATGCAGTAGAAACAGTGCATGGAAGTGGTATTGATGCTGGTGATAATACCAGGATAAATGAACACGAAAAACGGGGTATCTTAGGTTTTATTACCTTTAAAAAAGATACTATTAAAAGGCTAAATTTCGCTAACGAACTTCTGCCCATCGGCGATAAAAAAGTATGGAGAAGAATGGCTCGTTCATTAAGACGACATAGCTACAAACAGGTTCAAAGTAATATACTGCATCGGAAGGCCGAAAAAATATTTCCGGTTATTGAACCTATTTTACAAGCCTACGGCGTGCCTGATGATTTTAAATTTATCCCGCTTGTTGAGTCGGGCTTTGGCGAAGGCCGCTCGCCCAGGGGGGCTTTGGGCCCATGGCAGTTTATGGCTGGCACCGCCCGCAGTTATGGCCTTAAGGTTAACAGTAAACACGACGAGCGGTTAAGTATCCGCAGATCAACCATTGCTGCGTGTAAGTACCTACTCGAACTACATACCGAGTTTAAAAGTTGGGCATTGGTGGCAGCAGCTTACAATACCGGATCAAATAACCTTGCCCGGCTTATCCGCCATCAAAAACAAGGCAATTATTTCCGCATTAAAATGAATAGTGAAACAGGTGCCTATGTTTATAACCTTATCGCCATGAAACAGGTTATCAATAATCCGCAAGATAATGGCTATACTTACCGTAAATCTTACTACGATTTTTTATCTCAATACGATGGGCAGCTGTTGGCCTTTAATTGATTTTTGAAAGATTGATTAACCTTGTTAGTTAAACTAAAGAATTTTATGAGCCGGTTTGATTTAAACAAACTGGCCTTTTTGCTTGAATATTAAGCCCCCCGTTCATCCTGTAACAATACTTAAAAGATGAACTTTAGTATTAACAAGCAAAACATAGGCGAGCTGTATATAAGGTTAACCCTTTTTCCTTGCGGGATTTGATTTCATGGTAAAGTTTGCTTTGGATGTAAGCGCGCCTGGTTTACCCGAATTATTTATAACCTCGCCTTTTTGAGCAGCTTTTAAAAATGAACTTTTTTTAGGTGATTTTGACTGTCCCATAGTTGTATTTGTTTTACTAGTTTATAAAGGTACGTTATATGTTATTAAATACCCAACCACTATTATGCTGGTTTAACCGGGCTCCCTACCCAATCTGTTCCCGGCGATAATGTTTCACCTTTCATAACGAGCGATAGTGCGTCAATATTACAATCGTTACCAATATCGCTATCGTATAAAATGATTGATCGTGCTCCTATACTGCTCCGTTCGCCAATTTTAACTGGGCCTATCTTCATCACCCTGTCTTCAAACAAATGTGTTTGCGGGCCCGAATCCTGATTAAGCGCGGTATCATCTCCAACGGTTATCATATCATGCTCTGTAAAATCTGTAGTGTTAAGATATACACGTTTCCCCATGTTAACACCCATTAATTTTAAAGCTAAAGGCAACCAGGGTGTGCCTTTTAAATAATCCAGTAAAAATGGCACAGCCAATGCTTCATAGGTTGATGTTATGGCTTCGCTGCGCCAAACTAACCAGGTCCACATTGGTTTTTGCCGGGCCGTGTATTTACCAATGAAAGTCCATTTTAATAGTACGGTAAATAAAAACGCGGGAATTCCCATATAACCTAAATAGTATATGGGGAAGAGTACAATTATCTTCCACCACGACTCGTCTACCACCAGATCATGCGCGTATGCTATAAACAAAATTGTAAAACAAATAATAGCTGTTTCGGGTAAAATAATCCGAACAAATTCTACTGTACCGCGAGCCATCCGGCGGCGTTTTTTAGGGCTCATGGTTAGCTCAGGGGGGTATGGATTACTCTCTTGCCTGCGTGGCATAGCAATAGCCGGCGATCCAAACCAATCCCGTGCAGTTTCGTTAGCTAATTGCTCCTCGCTTGGCGGAGTAGACAAAACACCTACAAGCATATTGCCCGGCAACTCATAACCTTGCGGGATAAGCGCACTATTACCCACAAAACTATTGCTATTGATTTTGGTTTTTTCTAATATCAATTGCTGCCCACGTACGTCAGCTTCGCCCAAGGTAACCGCATCCGCAATAAAAGCGCCTTCGCCAATTTCCAATAAGGGGTGCGTTACACTGCTCGCCGTTGATACTTCTGTATTTTTGCCAATCTTGGCACCCAGCAACCTAAAGAATGTTGACACGTAAACAGTTGCGTAAATAGGGTGCAGTACAATTAAACATAACGACATTAACTGGTCTGCAAACCATTTACGAACATAAAACATACTATAAATAGGATATTTGCCAGGTTTGATACCCCACTGTAACACACGGGTTATTACTATGGTTTCCAGACCGAATAACAAAATATAAACGGTAGCCAGTACCGGCACAATTAGTAAGTAAGTAAAATCATAATCTGCCGAGCGGTTATCAAGTGTATTAACGGCTATAATAGTGGGTATAAGCGGTAATAATATAATAAAGGGGAACATAAATACTGACGCCATAAAAATGAGATTGTACTTTTTACGGGTAGCATTAGAAACAGGTAAAGGTTGTGGCAGATCTTCAATATTCTTTTTTTCTTTTAACTGAGCGGGACTGCCATGCCATACCTCGCCAGGCTTTATAGTTTTGCCTTCTGGCAGATAACTTAAGTCTTGCAACTCGCTCCAGGCCTCCATACGAGCCCCGCCTGCAATTACTGCACTACTCCCTATATAGGCATGATCGCCTAAATGGATTGATCGCAGCTTAAGTAAACCATCTTCTACAGTGGCATTGTTAAGTACCACTTGTGAGCTAATACTTACATCGCTACCTATAGTTACCAAATCTTCGGCACCAATAGTTAATGAACTAAGCTGTGCATCAGCGGCAACCTTTGCTCCCATCATACGCAGGTATATAGGGTACAGCGGAGTGCCATTTATAAAATGAACAGGTAAAAGGTCTTGCATTTTTTTAACAAACCACCATCTAAAATAATAACTACCCCATAAAGGGTAATCACCCTCTTTCATTTTACCAATTAACAACCACTTTGTTGCAATGGCGGTTGCCGAATATAACGGTGGGATTATACAGAATAATAGCACAGCCATTCCAATGGCGTAATAAATATTACCCGTATCTTGTTCTACGTAATAATACCCCAGGTATGGCGAAAAAATTTCAACTGCGAAAAGCCCGTAGATAATTCCCAGTGATAGTGTTTGAGCTGCCCAACAAGTAAAATAGCTAAAATTTGATACCTTATTAAATACACGTTGTTTTTTTTCTGTTTTAGTTTGATTTTCCCATGTTTCAACCAATTTATTTAACGGCCGGTGCATGTATATATCTTTTAACGATGCCTGAGGTAGCGCGGCATCGCGCCGAAGCTTAGATACCAGGGCTGCCGCTAATAAAGAATGGCCGCCCAGATCCTCAAAAAAATCCATTGATAAATCAATGGGCCTGTTTGGGAATATCTTATTCAGTATAGCTAAAAACCGGTGTGCAACCGGGGCATTCATATCAAGCGCTTCCTCTGGTCCGTTTGGTACTTTAATAGTTAACTCTTCGGGCACGGGTAAGGCTTTACGGTTAATTTTACCGCTTGGCATCCGGGGCATTTCGAGCAATGTAACAATGGTTCCAGGTACCATGTATGATGGTAATACCTTGGCAAGTTCTGCACGTAGCAACGCTTCTTCTATACATGAGTTATCTTCCGTTACCACATATCCCACCAGTTGATCCTGATCATTGTTGTCTTTTTTAACTGCAACCGCTGCTGAGATAATACCGGCAATAGAATTGAGTTTAACTTCTATCTCGCCTAGTTCAATACGAAAGCCCCGCAATTTAATCTGATCATCAAACCGTCCTTGTATATCAATACTATCATCTTCGTTAATGATAGCGGCATCGCCTGTACGGTATATCCTGTCGCCGGGCAAGTCCACCAGCGAAGCTGGTTTTAAAACAAATTTTTCTTGTGTAAGCAAGGGTAATTTTACATATCCGTTTGATAAGCCGGGGCCGCTAATTACCAATTCGCCACGTTCGCCACGTGGCACCGGATTCAGTTGCTCATCAACAACTGCCAGGTTATAATTAGGCAGGGGGTCGCCAATGGTAATAATATCCCCAAATTTTAACGCGGCAAAGGTTGCGCTAACTGTTGTTTCGGTAGGGCCATAGCTGTTAAAAAACTGTCGGGATGGCTTTGCCCATTTTGCCAATACCTGAGGTGTGCAAGCTTCTCCTCCTGCATTAATTAATCGCAATTCGGGATTGTTATCCTCCATTACTGCCAATAAGCTTGGCACGGCGTGTAAAACAGTTATTTTTTGATCACGTAATACATCACCTAACTCGTCAATAGCTTTCGAAGTTGTATTATCTGCAACCCAAATAGTAGCTCCTGCAAAATAGCTTACCCAAGTTTCCTCGCACCACATATCAAACGATACTGAAAAGCCTTGGTAAACTTTATCACTTTCGTTAATATGTAATACTGTTTGTTCGGCTCGTACCAATTGACATATTTGCCTGTGCCCTATAGGTATGCCTTTGGGTTTCCCGGTACTACCTGATGTATATAGTATATAAGCGCAATCGTCGGGTTGTGGCCCTTCTGGCAATTCTATTATTGCTCCAGCCTCGGGCTTAGGTACAACCAACAACAATGGGCATTGTACATTTAGCAGTTCCATGCTGAAACACGCGTTTGCACCAACTTCTGTCAAAACTGTTTCCACCCGTTCGGCTGGCATTTCCCTATCAATAGGAACATATGCTGCACCAGCTTTAATAATACCCAAAATAGCCACATGTAATTCCACTCCCCTTCGCCACCAAATACCTATTTTATCTCCGCGGCTTATCCCCTGGCTGGCCAGATGCATCGCTACGGCATCACTCCATTTGTCAAGTTCAGAATATGTTAATGATCGGTTTTCGAAAATCAGCGCAGTTTTGTTGGGGAATTTTTTTGCAGATGCGCTAAATATAGCCACTAAGGTTTCTTCACGAATCAGATCGGGACGTTCAGCACCTTTAACAATACTAATGGTACTCATAAATGTATGTTCAAACTATCAAGGTTTATTAATGCGGGTCAGCACTTTTAATATACAATTATAGCTATAGTTTATTACGATTTTGCAGATTCAACAAAATTTTATAAGAAATGTTCATCAATATCAAATAATGCAATTTGGTTTATTTTTGGTTAAAAAAATATCATATTTTGGAATTTGATGAATCAGGTTTTGAAACACTTGATACCATTAAGTTTAACAAAAGATACTTTTATATTAACCCAAACCCACCATAAAAATAAAATAAAAGTTAAATATTTATGCTTTTGATTAAGTTTAAAAAATTGAATAAATCCTTCTATTAAGTACATGCTAACTAAAAAGTTGCATATATTGCTTAATAGTATAAATAATGTAGCGAGATGAATTGCAACCTTATATTTAGAAGAACCGTATAAAGATTTATGGTATATTTTAAGGTTTTGTGTTAAATAAAAGAAGAAAACACAGTTAATTGAACTTTACATATAATAACCCTTTACACAAGTTGAGCAAATATTTACACATCAAATTAAAACCATAACACTATAATAATCGTAAATTTAAGTAAATAGAATAAATATATTTTTTGAATTAATAAAAATAACCTATTATTACTTTTAATTAGTTATAACTTTGGTACGGCATATGCCATATAAATATTGCTTAATAAAATTTAATTCTATAGATTTAGTTAATTTATAAATAGGTTATTGCTAGGCTGAGATTAATACAAAAGTGCATGTTGCAACGGCTAACAAAACCTCGTTTTTAAACCCCTTTTTAACTTATATGAAAACACAAATACTCATTGTTGATGATGATCTGAGCATCTTAAAACTATTGAATTTTATATTATCAAAAGATTATGAACTGACTATTAAAAATAGTGGCTTGGAAGCATTGAGCTGGTTGGAAGAGGGCAATGACCCGGCCCTTGTTATTTCTGATTTACAAATGCCTTATATTGACGGACAAACATTTGTAAAGAATTTAAAAATAAGCGGTTTTTACAAGGACACTCCTATCATCGTGTTATCCGGTGCGGATAATCTTTCAGAACAGGTAGCTGTGATGCCGTTTACAATTGATGCGTTTCTACACAAACCATTCAACCCAACTTCTCTTAAATCTACCATATCTAAGGTATTAAGTATATATGACGTATCAGGATGCACAAGCCCAGTGGGGTAATTCAACTCATTCACAAAATAAGGTAGCTTACGTTAGTTCTGGCACTGAAGACGAATTAGTTTCAGAACTAGGACAACAGTTTTTTATTAAGCATCTTTTGTCATTTAACTCATTTGAAGATTATTTGTCGGAGCAATCCATCTTATCATTGCCAGATATTTTGTTAATGGAAATAGATGAGGATGGCTATTGCTTTTCATTAGTTGAAAAGATTAAAAAAAACCCAATGCTACACGGGTTACTCATTGTACTGCTTGCCAGAACCCCAAATCAGGAATGGAAGAAAAAAGCAATGCAGCTAAAAGTAAATGATTTATATTCATACCCCTTGCCAGTTAGCAATTTGTGTGAACGTTTAAATTTTTTAATAAAGTTTAAACTTATAAGGCCAAAACTATCTGAACTACTAAACCAGGTTGATGTTGAATATAAAGTACCTTTTAGTAAACGCTTATTTGATGTTGTTGCTGCAAGTGGGGCTCTACTGATAGCTTCACCAATTATGTTACTCGTAGCAATAGCTGTTAAATTAGAATCTAAAGGGCCTATTTTTTATAAAAGCAAAAGAGTTGGAACAGGCTACCTTGTATTTGATTTTTACAAATTCAGATCAATGCGCACTGATGCCGATAAAATATTGTCACAATTATCAGATCTTAACCAGTATGCCGCAGAAGAGGCCGGCAGTAGCAAGGCTGCATTTGTTAAAATAAAAAACGACCCGCGTATTACAAAAGTTGGTAATTTTATACGCAATACCAGCCTTGATGAATTACCCCAATTATTTAATATTTTAAAAGGTGATATGTCTTTAGTTGGAAATAGGCCGTTACCTTTGTATGAGGCAGAAGTGTTAACATCAAATGAATGGTCGATGCGCTTTTTAGGCCCGGCCGGATTAACTGGCTTATGGCAAATAAGTAAACGCGGAAAAGAAGACATGTCTGAGCGCGAAAGAAAAAAATTAGATAATTTTTATGCACAAAACTATTCTTTTTGGCTTGACTTAAAAATTCTTTTAGGAACATTCCCTGCGCTATTCCAAAAAGAAAAAGTTTAATATAATTTATTAATGAAAAGAACACTAATTAAAATTTATCTTGTTTTATTATTATTTCCATCGGTAAAAATCTATGCTCAGGAAACAATAATGACCGATGTTTCATATGCCTATCTTCAAAAATTAATTAACGTTGCTAAACAAAACAACCCTCAGGTAAAGATTAAACAAAGACAAGTAACGGTTAGTCAAAATTCATATAAACTATCAAAGGTAGCCTGGTTTGATGCCTTATCTTTTTCTTATGTATACAATCCGTTAAATACGGTTACTGTTGCAACCGTAAACCCAAATAGTACTGGTGGGACTGGTACTACTGGTGCCGGTAGCAGTACAGGCAATACCAGCCTTTTTGCCGGTGGTTACAATGTAAGCCTTACCTTAAATATTGGCACATTATTTAAAAACCCCCTTGATACTAAAAGCGCGAAAGAAAACTATAATATTGCTTTATTAGAACAAGATTCATATAATTTAAGCGTAGAAGCAGAGGTTAAAAGACGTTACTTTACTTACCTGCAACAAATGGCTACCCTACGCCTTAAAACAAAAACCGCTCAGGATGTTGAAAATTTGCTTACAGAAAGTAAACATCAATTTGAAAAAGGCAGTGAAACATTAGACGCTTATATTAAAGCTACTACAGCATTCTCTGATATCAGTCAATTTAAAATAGATGCTGAAATTGCAGTATTATCTGCAAAAGCGGCACTAGAAGAAGTAATTGGAAAAAAATTAGAAGAGGTAAAGTAAATGGAATTAGGTAATTTTTTTAAATTATTAAAACGGCACAGACTTACCCTGATTATAATTCCTTTAATTACTGTGATTATAACTTATTGGTTGGTACATAACCAGCCCAATAGTTATATATCCGAAGCTCAAATATCTACGGGTATTGTTGATGCCGGCCAACAAATGCCTGACAGCCAAACCCCACAAGAGTCGCAAATATCACAGCAATTCAGTAACATGATAGCTACAATGCAAATGAAAAAGATACTAAATCAAGTATCTTATAAATTAATTCTGCACGACCTTACTTCTGATGACCCTTTTCGCAAACCAAGTAAGATGTTTAGTGATCTAAACCCCGAAGCAAGAAAACATGCCATTGAGGTATATACGAGAATGTATAATACACGCAGTGATCTGGTTTTATGGGATAAAGATCAAAACGGATTAAACGATGTCATATCCTCAATGAAATATGATCCGGGTACATTGGCTTCGAAACTGGTGATCAACAGAATGGAAAGCACTGATTTTATTCGCGTAGAAAGTGAGGCAGATAATCCCTTGCTTTCCGCATTTATAGTGAACACTTTAGTGAAAGAGTTTATAGTCTATTATACTTTTTTTGTAAAAGAAAATCAACACAAAGCTGTCAATTTTTTAGATAGCTTGAGGCGTGAAAAGAAAGCAGCGATGGATAGTAAAATTGATAGTTTGAAAAACTACAAAATAAAAAACCATATCTTAAACTTAAACGAACAAGCAAAAAGTTTATACGCCCAAATAGCCGATTTTGAGGGCCGTAAACAACAAGCATTAAGAGAAATTCAAGCTAATTCAGGCGCTATAAAAAATATTGATAAAAAATTCAATCCCAGTGATCGTCAGTACTTTGAAAGCGCGCTTACAAAAATAAACGGCGATATTATTGCCAGTAAACAGTTATTGCATTCGCTTACTGATACCTATATTAAAAGCAATTACGCACCAGAATATAAAGAGCAAATCGATTCTGTTCAAAGCTCCATAAATGCGCAAATTAATGAATCATCAGATAAATATATTTATAGCCCTTTATCAACCAAAAGCAACCTTGTTGCTCAAAAAATGACGCTGGACTTGGGTGTTGATCTTGCGAAATTTAGTGTAAGCACACTTGATAAAGAAATACTCCTGTTAAAAGCTCGGGTAGATCAGCTTGTGCCAAATGAAGCTGTTATTCAAACAGATCAAAACGAAATTGATGTAGACACTAAAGAGTACCTGGATATTTTGCAGCGCTTTAACCAAACATCCATGCAATCAGGCTATGCTGTTAAACTGCATCAGGTTGATGTAGCCATGCCAGGAATACCTCAACCTAATAAAAAAATGTTGGAGGTTATTTTGAGTGGTATTATTAGTGTAGTGTTCGTTTTAATTATAATGTTCGCTTTATTTTACTTCGACGATTCTATCACCCAGCCACGTATGCTAGCTAATAAAACTGGTTTGCCGGTTTTGGGGTATTTAAATGCAATTGTAGGTACAACACTTGACCTTAGAAAATTATGGGATGTTGAGAATAGAAACAAAATGCAGGAATTTAAAGACCTGCTTCGATCTATCAGGTTTGAAATTAATCAGGAGCTTAAAGATGATAAAATATTAGCAATTACAAGTTTAGGGCCGTCTGAAGGAAAAACACTTCTGGCTATCAGCTTGGCTTACTCATACTCTATTATCAATAAAAAGGTTTTGTTAATTGATGGCAATTCCGACAATCCAACTATAAGTTTAACAGTGCAGCCCAAATTATTTATTGAGGATTTTTTTGGAAAAACACCATATTACCAAGAGGTAAATTATAACAATGCACTTAACGTAATAGGCAATAAAGGCACTGATATAACTTTGTTGGAAATTGACAATGAAAAACTTGTTCGTGAAAAATTTGCAGAGTTGAAATCAAAATATGACATTATTATAATGGAGATTCCGCCTTTAGATGCCCTTAACAAAGCTAAAGAGTGGTTGCTATTTGCCGATAAAGCCATCGCCATATTTGAAGCCAACCAGACTATAAACGACACTAAAAGCACATATGTTAAATACCTGAAAGTTTTGGGA
>JANXTT010000035.1 GCA_025352225.1 Mucilaginibacter sp.
TAATTGGAAGCCAATCAGCCAGGAAGGTATTAGTCCAATTGACAGTCATTTAGTTGGAAATCCAGCCTAAAAACCTTACTGATGATGTCGTAAAGCCATTTTATACTTGGATAATGGCAATGGGGTATAGCGGGAGCTTACACTTCTTCGAAGGTGAAGCCGCTGCCTTTAAAGGTCTTCAGGTATCTTTTTACTGTGTTTCGGGATGCATCAGTCTGGGCAGCGATAGACATTATGCTGCGCTGCTGACTGTACATCTTTAAAATCTTTCTTATCTTACTCATGCTGATTGTTGAATTGGCCATGCTTTGGAGGTATATGTTACCTCAAAAAGATGGTTGCTTCTACAGCATTTACTACACGTTTAGGGTGGTCAGTTTCCACCGGAATCCCCTGGTCAATTTGCCCCGGAATTGGTGGTCAGCTTGCGCCGGAATCGGGTGGTCTGGTTCATCAGAATCTCCACATAGTGGGAGCTTACTCTGATTTGCACAATTTTAACTGGAATGTAAATTACAATTCATAATCTCTATCTCTTCTGCCTTTTTAAGAACGTTAATATTTTTAAGAGCAAAACCACTATAACCATTAATTCTTTGAACTATTTCATACAAAAAAAATGGTCTGTCGCTAATTGGTTTTATAAATTTCTGAAATAAATAAGTTTCGTCCTCCCTATCACAAAGAATGTTCAACCGTTGTAATTCATCTATATTAATATCCTTGAAATCTTCACTTGATCGCAATAGATCATAATAGGAAGGAGGAAATGAAACAAAGTCAACCCCACTTTTCTCAAAACTTATGGCTGTTGCAATAAGATCATCTGTTGAAAATGCAAGATGATGAATGCCAGGCCCAAACGAATCTATATTTTGTTGAACTTTTGATTTTTTCTCATATCCATCAGGCTCTGCTATTACTAGTGTAAGCTTTTTATCATTTGACTGATTAATATTTAAAATCATTCCCGTTTCGTTTTCTGAACTTTTCGGTATGTTTTGGACAAGCTTAGTTCCAATTATGTCACTTAAATATTTAGTCCAATAACCACTTTCATTTATTCTTACTTCGGCTGCAATATGATCAACAGAAATTAATAACGATTCATTTTCGTGCTTGTCTTTCGAATAAGCTTTGTATCCTGATTTAAAAATACCATTATAAGCTTGTCGATTTATAAAAGCTATTTCACTGTTGTCATAAAATTTAATAGCAGCTTCTTCTATTACTCCTAAATCATCTTCATGAAATGAAGGAAACTTTAGAGGAATAGCACCACATTCAACACTTCTATCAAAGGCTTCCTTAACTGAAGAAACCTTTATTCCAATTCTCTTGACACCACAATGGTTCTCTGCAATAAAAGATGAAATTTCGTTATATTCAGACTTAAAAGGGGGATATGTAGTTGTAAGAATAAGTGTTATATCGTTACTCCGTAACACATAAGAGGATATTCCCGGTTGACCGGTTTCAAAATTCATATAACCAACAATTGTAAAGCCCAAAGCTTGTGTATGCCAATAAGCCAACGCTTTAGCCATTGAAGTATATATTTCTATGTAGTCAAGAGCATGTGTTTTTAAACTTTCCATATTTATTATATATTAGGTTCTGATTAAAGTGCCCTTAGTCGGTATTCCGGTGAGAATGGCCCCGGTAGCGATCATATTGACCCCCTGTTTGGTTTTGGCTCATTCCATCTAATGGCTTGACAATTTTACGTTTTTTTCTTATACTTTCTCCTTTTAATTCAATCTGTACGAGACGTAAGTGTTGTTGGAAGCTCTAAAGATCGGTGATCAAGTTTTTTAGAAGATATTGAAATGTCTTTAGCAATCACTTTTGATTTTAAATATTGAGACAATTGCTTAATCCCTTTTTCAATCTCATCTAAAGACAAATTTGAAAAAGTTAAACGCAGATCATTTTCGCCACCATTTTGCAGATAGAAATTTCTCATAGGACAGAAAATTACATTATATTCGCTTGCACTTTCATACACGCTTTCGTTATTGATGACAAATGGCACTGACATTTTTATAAAAAACCCTCCATTCGGTTCGTTCCATTTAATATCACATGCCCAATCAAATTCGTATACTTTAATATATTTTTGAAGAGAAGATATCATTTGATCCCGTTTCCTTTTATAACTTTCAAACTTAGGCCTACTCGATTCACTTAGACTACAATTTAGATCTAATAATACACCACCAAGTATAGCTTGATTTATAGTTGAAGTATTATTGGTAAGTTGTGCTTTAATTTTAGCCATTTCATCAATTAAGGCCACTGAATCCCCCGCTTCATTTTCTATTCTCTGATTTGCTCCAATTAATCCCAGCCTTAATCCTGGAAATAATGATTTTGAAAAAGAACCAACATAAATAACTTTATTATTTCTATCCAAAGATTTTAAAGTAGGGTTTTTCTTTTGCTCATAGGTGAAACTATTATAGACACTATCTTCTATAATTAAGAAATTGTATTGTCGCGCAAATTCTAATAACATAAGACGATTCCCAATGGGCATGCATGTGCCGGAGGGATTTTGATAGTCTGGTATCACATATAACAATTTAACTTGTTTACCAGATCCATTGATCTCTATAATTTTACGTTTTAATTCTTTAAGATCAATCCCATTCTCATCAATTCGTACTCCTGAAATGTTATAATCAAACACTTTTGCAAAAGAGCTGACTCCTATATAACTAGGGTCTTCTACTAGTATTACATCCGTTGCTCGGTTGCAAACGGTAGATAATATAATGGAGAATGCTTCCTGAGCACCGACAGTAACAATGATATCATCGCCCGTCAGGTTTATGTTTTCATCATTTTTTAAATACTCTGCAAGAATGTCATTAATGATACCTTTTGTTTTGTTATACTGGCCAATACCATTTATAACCGCCTTTCTGCTTTTGCCCGATTTAGCAACAATATGATTAACATACCTATCAAATTTCGATATATTATTCTCGATATCGAAAAAGTATTCATCAGGTTGACCGGCTACAAATGATATTGCCTTCGGAAATTTATATTGAACATCATTTAAAAAACCAATTACATTCTTGAAATCCTTCCCAATACATGTATTTAAAGAATAATTTCGTATTGTGTAATCATTGTCTGGCAATGAAAGATGTTCAATAAGTTTAGTTTCGACATTTTCCAGACAGTTAAATAGGTCGTCGAAAGATTCTATTACAAAATATTCTTTCTGAAGCTTATACGGGTTGAAAGACGCTTGGAATATTAAATCAAGATCAAAAGGATGTATGGGAACCTCCTTATTATTCATATTGTTGATCTCTTCAGCGGATGTTATAATTGCCCCCCCATAAGGCTTTCTTAAGTTCTCTTCGTTAATAATACCCATTTCATAGGTAAACCAATATAATCGTCCTAAAAGGTTTATTGCTCTTTCATTAGCCGCATACTTCAAAGCGATGATGCTAAATGCTGTTAGAAATTTTACGAATTTTTCGTTGGTTAATAAAGGGACATGACCGCATACGTCATGAAATAAATCTGGTTGTTCGCTAAAGTCAATTTCGTGCGGTTTTCGAAGAAATATCGTAACTGGGTACTTTTTATTGACAATCAAATAGAAAAAGTCTCTGGTGGGTATAAGACCCGTAACAGGTATTAAATTCCACCCTGATAAGGCTTCTAATCTTTCATTTATTTCGCTGATTCTTACAATTCGGCTTTCATGTAACCGCAATTTGTTAAATCCATTTACATATTCTTTTGAAACACAGTTTTTGTATAATGCTTTGTGTCTTTTAAGTAATAATGCCCACGTGTCATGGTCTTCTTTTTGATAAGAATTGTAATCTTGATTTATCTCTTTTTGATCCATAGAGTCTATACCTTATAATTAATTTCAATTAAGCTAATTATTCCTCATTATTTAATTGATAATACCTAAATTAAGTTAAATTTATTTTAATATTTTACCCGGGTTCATTATATTATTAGGGTCAAAAAGATGTTTAATACTTTGCATTAATGCTAAATGAGCGGGAGAAAACTGTAGAGCAAGAAAATCATTTTGTAACATCCCTATACCATGTTCCCCGGATATTACCCCCCCTTTAGAGATGGCGTACTGATATAGCTCATTTAAAACATTCTTAATAGGAGTGTCATCAGAAAAATTTGTGTTATTATTAAAAACCAAGTTGGTATGTAGGTTTCCATCTAATGCATGTCCAAAACAGACCACATTTATATCGTTCTCCATACATATTGATTCTATTTTATTTATGTAATCAAATAATATAGATAAAGGAACACAAACATCTACATCTCTATACCTCCTACCGTTGTTTGTTAAAGCATTTCCAATATTTAGCCGCAGTCTATTAATTTTCTCTTTTTCTGCGTCAGTTTGAGCTACTAAAATATCTTCTTGAGTATACTTTTCCAAAATACTAATTATGATTTCCAAAGTATAATTTATCTCTATCACACTAGGCTCCTGCAAGCTGATAAGTAAATGCGCGTCAAGATTCTTTGCTACTAGTGGTAACTCTTCATTTAAATACTCTGCAGTTAATTTTATCGCATTCAAGCAAATTAACTCCACCCCAGATGGAATAATACTGGACTTTTTTATATTAATTACTGCATCGCAGGCTTCCTTTAAAGTTTTAAATCCCGCTAATAGGGTTACTTCCGGCTTTGGTTTTGGTAATAATTGATAAACAACTTTAGTAATAATCCCAAGAATGCCCTCACTTCCAACAAATAAAGGGGTAAGATTTAATCCTGTCGCATTTTTCAAAACATTGGCACCTGTCCATATAATTTCTCCTGAAGGCAATACAACCTCCAAGTTTAATACATATTTAGAAGTAGTCCCGTATTTACATGAATTAATACTCCCAGCATTTTCTGCAACATTACCTCCTATAAATGAGTATGCGCCACTAGAAGGAAAAACAGGGAAGTACAAGTCATGACGCTCGACACAGTTACATAAATTGGCAGTGATAACTCCTGATTCAGCTATTACGTAACCATCTACCTTATTAATATCAATAATTCTATTCAATCGCTCCAGAGATAGTACAACTCCACCATGAACCGGTAATGCTCCGCCTGTAACTCCACTACCACCGCCTCTAGGCGTTATCGGTAAATTATACTCGTTACATACTTTTAAAATGGAAGAGATTTCTTTGGGCGAACCGGGTTTTACTAATATATCAAATGGAAGATGAAAATTCAATGTTTGATCTCTCCCATACATAAGTAAATCTTCTTTTTTTGTATAGACATGTCTATCCGTGCATATTTCTTTGAAAATTTCAACGATTTTTCGTAACTGTAACGGGGTATCTGTAACCATTGTTTACGTTTTTACTTTTGGTAATAATTCACATTCTTTCTTAATAGATTGATTTTTATATTCAACAAGTTTTGAAGAGTAAGAACACCTTCGGTGTGTTTGTATCACTAAAATACTTAAAGGAATAAATTCGGTTTTGCATTTTTATTTATTTTTTCAGGGGCTTCTTGCTAATAACCTGTGAATTTAGCAATAAAGATGCGGAGTGATACCAATCTTTCATTATATATGCAATTTGGTTGGGGTGATCATGAATAAAGAAATGCCCTCCATCGAATATTGTATAGGTAAAGAGGGCTCGTGTAAATTTGCTCCAATTTGAAATTTCCTCCACCTTTTCTTCCTTGCTGCCCATCATAGCATAAATTGGAGCATTTACAGCTAGCTCATTTTCAAGGTGATTTTTTTCTGATATTTCAAAATCAGCCCTTAATATGGGTAAAAAATAATCCAATAATTCTTCATTCTCAATTACTTCTGATGGAGTACCACCTAATTTTTTGAGTTCTTCAATAAGAATATTGTGCTCCATTAAATACCTCTTTTTATCTTCTCTAATTCCAGGCCCCGGATTACCGCTTACAAAAAGGCAGATCGGAAATTTGTTGGCCTTTTCAAGCATGTTACAAACCCTTAATGCTAAATAGGCACCCATGCTATGTCCATATATCACAAAACTGGCAGAAGTTAACTTTTTATTAATTTGATTATAAAGGTCTTGGGCGGCTGAGTCAAAATCCTTTAAAAAGGCCTCATCCATTCTTTTTCCTCGTCCTGGGAGTTCAAGCGGATTTACTTCAAAGTCTTTTAAAGAGGAAGCCATAAATTGAAATGAATAACAATTCCCACCTGCAAAATGAAATAAAAAGAGTTGAGGTTTTTTCATATTAATAATATCGTTATATTTTCCTTTCAATGCTTTAAAAGTGCTCTCCGCCGGGTCGCACATGCTTAGCAGTTCCGAGATGCCCTGTTATAATATTAATCTATTTCAGTTATCATGCTAGATTAAATCAACAATCCAATTTTAAATATCCTTGTAATATACTTCTTTTGTCAGATTATTCTTATTACTCACTATTCTGCCAAAATCAAATTTTATAACTCTATCAGCTACGTTAAAGTAAGCATCATCATGAGTTACGGCAATTACTGTTTTGCCTTGTTTTTTTAAATACGGTATTATAGTAGTATAAAAATAATCTCTAAATGAAGGATCTTGCTCTGCTGCCCACTCATCCAAAATAATAATTTGCTTCCTCTCCATTAATCCTAAAATAAGTGCAAGTCTTTTTTGCTGCCCTTTAGATAAATTAGTGCAAATCCAATTTTTTTCTTTATTTATTTGGATAATACTTTCAAGTTTCATCAATCGGATATATTCTTCCAATTCTAAATTATTATTTGCTAGATTGAAATCCTCATAATTTTCAGTGAAAAGATGAGGATCAGTAAAAACTGCTGTAAACTGGTTACTGAAATAAGGATAATTTTTGTTAGATATTTCATGGTCATTTAATGAAATACAGCCTGAACTAGTCCTATAAATACCCGTTATTAAATTCATGAATGTACTCTTCCCGCTTCCATTTCCTCCAGTTAAGAAAATCACTTCACCTTTAACGATCTCCATATTTAGAGGTCCTACAGTAAATGATTGGCTACTTAATGTCGGTGGATAAGAATATACAACATTATTTAATTTTATATTGTTAAAAATCAAATTTATTTCCGTTAATTCTCCGTAATCTGCATTATTTATATCTGTTTCCACTACTAATCTAGTAAGCCTATCTATTGAGATTTTGATACGAGTATACAAAGGGATAACATTAATCAGAGTAGTTATAGGACCTGATAGGATTAATAAGACAACCACTAACCCGTAGAGTTTTTTTACTTCTAATTCTGTTA